>NZ_BADV01000035.1:0-84787 GCF_000238895.1 Pseudoalteromonas sp. BSi20429
ATGCTTGTTACTATTTACAGTTGAGACTGCAAGTAGTTTTTAGTACCCGTATTTTTAATAAGCAATTGTTGGGTTTCTAACCAATCAATTTGCTCTTCTTGCTCATTTAAAATGTGGTCAAGGGCTTCACGGGTAATGTAATCTTTTTTGCTTTCAGCCAGTTTTACTGCGCTTTGCAACTCGCCAATAGTATCAAGTTCAAAACTCATGTTAGCTGCAATCATTTCTTCGCTGTTTTCACCAATACGTAATCGGCCTAGGTCTTGAAGATTTGGTAAGCCTTCTAAAAACAAAATACGTTCGATTAAACGATCGGCGTTTTTCATCTTTTGAATTGATACTTTGTAATCTGCTTTGTCTAGTTGAGTGAAACCAAAATCTTTAAACATGCGTGCATGTAAAAAGTATTGGTTAATACCAACAAGCTCATTAGCGAGTACTTTATTAAGCGCTGCAATAACGTCTTTATCGCCTTTCATAATATGCTCCTACTAAGCCATTTGTGCTTGATGATAATTTTCAGAACCAATCTTATCAATTAAGCCAAGTTGTTGCTCTAACCAGTAAACATGGTCTTCTTCGGTATCAAATAACAGTTTTTCTAAAATGCTACGAGATTGATAATCTTGTTGTTCTTCACATATTGCGATGACGTCTTTAACACACGCAACTACTTCAAGCTCTAGTGTTAAATCGTTTTGCATCATGCTTTTTACATCGTTACCGATAAGTAAATCACGGCGCTTAGTCATATTTGGTACACCTTCTAAAAACAAGATGCGCTTAATAAGCCAATCTGCGTGATCTTTTTCTTCTTCCATCTCGTGGTTAAGGCGTTCGTATAGTTTGTTTAAACCCCAGTCGTCATACATGCGCGAGTGTATAAAATACTGATCGATTGCTGCTAATTCGTTAGCTAACAATGTATTAAACGCATCGATTACTTTTTGATTACCTTTCATGATAAATCGCCTTAACTATTTCAATTGTATGCAGTGTAGTACAAATAGCCTATATTGCAAGTTTTCTCTATAAAAATCATTGCGTTACTATTGGTTTTGATTCTTATTTAAGTTTGCGTTACTGCTTGGTTTATGGACAGTTTTTTATTTGCATTAGCATCTAATACAAGATCATGATTGATAGGAAAAAGCGAGACGTTTATTTATGCGGGATTTGTTGAGCATATAGGCATGCAGGGCATGCCTATAACGTGCGCTTATTTGTTAAAATTGATATTTAGCACCCAGCGTTGCGGTTGTGCCTAATCCTTTAATGTTATATCCACCGTAGGTGTAAGCCTGTGCGCGGGCAGGGTAGTAATCACTATTGAATAGGTTTTCTATTCCAAAATACCCACTCCATTGAGCGTTAACATTGTATTGGCCACTTAAGTTGAATGTGTTGTAGCTACTAACAGGGCCTTGATCGCCAGAGTATTGGCCTTGCGCATTTTTATCAAAGCGCTTTCTGTCGCCTACATATAAAAAGCTCATTGCAAGCGATAGCTCGTCATTTGTTTGCCACGTTACATTCGCTGTTGCTTTAGGTGGGCTAATTTGGCTTGCGCCTAGATAGTCATCGGCCTCGGTATTTTTACCTTCAACATAGCTGTACGTTGCGCTTAATTTAAGATCTTGGGTAATAGTGTAGTTAACTAACCCTTCGTATCCCCATATTTCTTGTGGTGCACGCACAGGTTCGTAAACTCCTGTTACTTCATTATACTCATTACTTGTACCAAGCTCTGAGGTACTTCTGTAAAGAGCAAATTCAAAACGTACGTTTTCAAACTGTGAGGTAAAACCAACTTCGTAATTGTCGATTATTGAGGCTTGTGTTTGAATAAGTGCAATGTCGTCAACGGTTGCAGCGCGAAGTAAGCGACCAATATCAGAAATATCAGAGCCCTGTGAGTAACTAAAAAACGGGCTAAAGGCATCTGTTAAGTTATATTTAATACCGGCGTTATAGGTTGTTGCATCGTAATTAATGGTGTCGCCACGCACATTTAATGGTACTGAACATTGCGATACGGTTTTGCAAAGTTTTAGCGTTTGGTAGTCACTTACGCTCAAATCAATGCTTTCGTTTCTTACACCCGCTTTTACAATAATGTCGTCGTTTATTACCCATTTGGTTTGTAAAAAGCCTGCCACACTTTCCATGTCCATTTCTGGCACCCACACACGACCATCTACTAAAGGTTGCGATGTTTTATCGTTTAAGGCATCAATACCGTAGATCAGGGTGGCTGTTACGTTTTCAAAATCAAACTGGCTATTAAATGTAGCTCTGGCACCTTGCTTGTCTGATTTAATAACCGATTGACCACCGGTATAACCTTCATCAAGATTGGCTAAAGCGGTTGAGAAAAAGAATACGTTTTCTATATTTTGTTTATACAGATCGAGGGTCATTTGTGTGTTTTCAAACAACGCGTAATCAACATATTTTAGGGTTATATTTTCGTTGCCTTCTGGGCCTTGCGGCTTACCTTGTTTTTGAAGCTCTAAGGGGACGTGTATAGCGTATGTTTTTTCCCCTATATTGCCATCGCCTGTAACATCGCCTAAATCAGTTTTTTGCTGTGAGCTGTAAAAGTTATAGCTAAACTGCAGTTGCTTTTCGTCGTCAAAATCATAAGTTAGTTTGGTAAAATAGTTTTGAGTTTCAGAGTCTGATAAACCATATTGCAAGCCTAAAATATCGCCCTCTGCATCGCGTTGTACGCCGTTTTCTTCATAGCTTGCCGTTAGCAGGTAGCTTAGTTGGTCGAGCTTACCGTTTACTGCGGCTGATACTCTACCGCCGCCACTTTCTGCTAATTTAACAGCGCTAAAGCGGCTTGAAATACTTATTTCACCTTCAGGTTTTCCATCACTACGCGCTTGTTTTGTTATGTAGTTAATAATGCCACCTGAGGCACCATTACCATAAATAGACGTTGCCCCTTTTATGACTTCAATGCGCGCTATTGCGCTGGCGTCTAACGTTTTTACGCCTAAAGAACCATTACGAAGAGGGGTTGATTGCGGTACACCATCAATCATTATTAAAGGCGCACGGCCGCGTAGTGTTTGTCCTGAATTACTTGAGCTGCCTGTATTTGGGGCGAGCCCTGGAACCATTTGCGCGAGTAAACTCCCCAATTCTGAGCTTACTTTTAAATGCTGTTGTATTTGTTGCTGATTTATAACGGTAATCGAGGCAGGTACTTCGTCAATGTTCTCTGATATGCGGCTGCCAGATACAATGACATGCTCTAACTGATCAGAAGTGTATTCATTTTTATTATTTTCATTTGCTAACGTGTTAGTACTTATTGCAACAGCAATAAGGCAAAGCGAAGTTTTTAACATGGGGTGTCTTAGTTGATAACAATTTACGTAATGGTAATTATTATCAACTAATGACGCAAGTGTTAATGAGATTTATTTCCATTTATGGCGTTTTAACCAAAAATATACACCGCTTACAATAAAAAATGCGAGTGAAAGGGCTATTAATAACCATAAAAACTGCACAATAGGACCTGCAAAATCACCAATGTGAAACTTATACTTAAAGTTCCATGCTTGTGTTGTGAAGTTGGTTTTACTGGCGTCAAATGAGTTTAATACTTTACCCGTAAATGGGTTAGTCCAAACCCAGCTGTAAGCGTGGCTTTCGCCAGGGTTTTGCATTCTCAGTGCAATTACTTCGTCATCATTTTTAGGTAAGTAAATTCTATATACTTTACCATCTGGAAATACGTTCTCTGCATTTTTAATTGCTTCATTGTAGTTTAACGCAGCTTGAGAAGCGGCTATTATTTTTGGCGCTTCAGGTCTTTGTTCTACTTTATTAAACGTTACAAATTCTAATACAGATTGAGTTTGTGTTTTCCAGTTAAATGCCATACCAGTAAAGGCAATAAGCATAAGGGGTATAAAAAAGTAAACACCAAGCACTGTATGTAATTGATACATGAGCACTCTAAATTTGGCTTTTGGTTTTATAGCTAAACGTTTAACTCTGTTTTTGGGCTTTACCCATAAATAAAAGCCGAGTAATACATTTATTAAAAGTAGCAATGCACACACCGACATCCAATTTCGAAAGGTTTTTTCACCCTTACTGTTTTCAAACAACAGCCAGCGATGCAATCCCATCGCAAACCCATAAATAGTATCTGTTGATTCATAGACGTTTAGTACACTCCCAGAGTAGGGATTAACACTGGCGTAATATTTATTGGCTAACCTAAATTGCCATGCGGCGTTTGGCGCTTGTTCGGGCATAAAAAAAGTGATTTTTTGCTTAGTTTGAGCTCGTACATTTTGTATAAGTTCATCGTAAGGCATTAAATTTTCTTGTGGTGTTACTTGCCATTTTGCAGGCTCTATTAAGTGCTGTATATCTTTTGCATAAATCATAACAGCACCGGTTAAGCTCACTATTAATAAAAATAGTCCGCTAATAAGGGCAAGGCCTAAATGAATTCTACGTAACCAAAGTTTCAAAAACGGTATCTCATTATGAGTTAATGGCAATATTGTAAATGATAATACGAGCTGTTTTCAATTAAATAGTTATGTATTTGGTTTAGCTTGTTATTAAGAACATTAAATTGGGCTTTAATTTGCGATTGGTCGGATTTCTATTATGCAATTTTCGATATTAAAATTGTCGTGTAAAAAGCTTTTTATTGTTGGCAAATTAATTAAGTGCTGAGTGCTAATAACAAGCTCACAATAATTTTCTTTATCATCTAGTTGCCAAAGCTTAATGCTAACTACCGATTCGATATTAAATTCATTACTAATAGCATGTGATATTGCGTGTGTATCAATGTTGCTAGGCGCTGCTTGCATTAAAATTTTGCAGCTTTGCTTTAATAGTAAAATGCCATGAAAAATTACATAGATAGAAATAAGCACAGTGGCAATTAAATCAACAATATACCATTGGTATAAAATAATTAAGGTGCCTGCAATAATAACAACAATAGATGCCATTGCATCTGATACGTTATGAATAAAGGCCGCTTTTATATTTATACTGTGATTTGCTCCAGCTCGGTAGGTTAAATACGCTGTTGCTAAATCAATTACCAACGCTATTGCTGCCACCCACACAACTATCCAGCCATTAATTGGTTGAGGGTTTAAATAGCTCGAAATAGCTTCAAAAATTAAATACACGCCAATTAATATTAATGTACTGCTATTAAAAAGTGTGGCAAGTATTTCAGCGCGTTTATAGCCAAAATGATGAGTGGCGTCAGCAGGTTTATTACCAACTTTACGTGCAACCAAGGCTATAAATATAGCGGCAGCATCACTTAAATTATGAAGGGCGTCGGCTATAAGTGACAAGCTGCCCGAAAATATCCCGCCAATAACTTGGGCTACGGTTAGCAATACATTAATAACCACAGCGACGGTGAGCTGTTTATTGCTTTGGTTTTCGTCTACATGACTATGTGAGTGATCGTGCGCCATAATGCCCTCAAACGCATTGATTAAATACTGCTTATATCACGAGGAGTTTAAAACAGCTACAGAAGTTGTAGCGTAAGCAAGCGTAATTATAAGTTAGTAATAAAGGCGTATTTTTTAAAAAGTGTGAATTTAAGATTGTAACGCTAAATACCCAGTTTTTAAGGAGTTTACCGCTCAAAACTTGCGTCTTTATATATTTAGTGCATTAATGTAAGTAATATTAAATGATTATAAGTTGCTGGATATTAAGCATGGACAAAGGTTTAAACTTTGGTGAATTAACAGGTAAAGGACAGTCTGTTCGAAGTAAGTTAATTATAACCTTTATAATTATAGCCTTAGGGCCACTTTGTATACTTACGTGGTTTAGTCTTGAACATGTAAATAGCACGCTTAAACAAAATGCAGACACTGAACTTAACGAGCTTAATAATATAGGTAAGCAATTTGCTGATATTTGGTTTACAGACCATGTTAAAGATTTATATTTGCTTAGATCACAATTTGATATCAGCCCCAATAAAAAGCAAAAATTAATTAATCAATTTATTGAGCAGTATGATTTTGTTAATCATGTAGAGCTTATTGATGTAAACCTCGTTAATTCACTACCTTCATCACCTTTTTTAAATGTTATTAAAGAGCCGCGCTTTAATAACATACGTTCTGGGATTATAAATACAGGTAAAATCCAATTCCAGTCAATGACTGCCTCAGGGCGTGAATATCATATTATTGGCTTACCGATATTAAATGATGAAAATAAGCTACAAGCAATATTGCTTGCAGATATAAATTTAAATGGCTTATTAAATAATCTAAGTAAAATACACGCTGCTAATAAAGACATAACATTTTATGTTATGCACAATAATAAAATTCAAAAAAGTAATATTTCAGACGATACCCAACCATCATTTTTCTCTCAAAATGGCTCACCAACACAACGTGTTTTTTCTTATATTGATAAAAATGAAGTCACTTTATATGGGTATATTAATTCATTAGAGTTTTTAAATGAGTCTGGCTGGCAGCTACTTGTATCAAAACCAAAAGAAGTTGCACTACAAGGTGCTAATTATTATAAGCAGCTCGCTGTATTAACTAATTCAGGTGCCTTACTGCTGATATTAACGTTGTCGTGGTGGTTTGGTCGCCGGCTGTCTCAGCCTTTAATTAACTTAGCTAAAATTGTCGAAAATATTACAAAAGGCGATTTAGTTAAAGTTCCAATAATAAACGATAGCATTGAATTTAATCAGCTTTCATTAGGCTTACGTAAGTTAGTAGCCGTAAAAGAAGAACAACAAAGTATATTACAAAAACAACGTTCGGCACTTCAAATTGCATTAAAACAATTAGCAGAACAAAAAAGTGCATTAGATGAACATGCCATTGTTGCGGTAACTGACTTACATGGCACTATTACTTTTGTAAATAAGAAATTTTGTGAGATCAGTGGTTTCGACGAACATGAATTAATAGGCGAAAACCATCGCCTTTTAAATTCAGGTAAACACGAAAAAGAATTCTTTAAAAATATGTACAAAACGCTTAAACGCGGTGATGTATGGAACGGGCAAATCTGTAATAAAGCTAAAAATGGTGGTTTTTATTGGGTAGATACCACCATTGCACCATTTTTAGATGAAAACGGTATACCACAAAACTATATTGCTATTCGTACCGACATTACAGCGCTTAAGTTACAAGAGCTAGAGCTTGAACAGCACAAAACACAGCTACAACTAGTGATTGACTCAACAGCAGTGGGTATTTGGGATTGGTACATTAATACTAAAAATGTGACATTTAATAACCGCTGGGCCGAGATTATAGGTTACAAGCTCAGTGATATTGAACCTTGTACTATAGATACTTGGTATACCTACGCTCACCCTGATGATTTAGCTATGTCGGAGAAAAAACTTCAAGCGTATTTTTCCGGCGAGACTGACTATTATGTTAGTGAAGCCCGCATGAAACATAAAAATGGGCATTGGATTTGGGTTCTCGATACTGCAAAAATAGTTGAGTGGAATACCGATGGCTCTCCAAAACGCATGATCGGTACGCATTTAGATATATCAGATCGAAAATCTACAGAGCTTGAGCTACAAGGAAGCCGAGACAGATTTGCATCTTTGGTATCAAATATCCCTGGCATTATTTATAGATGTAAGTTTGATGACAAATTAAGCATGCTTTACATGAGCGAGCAAGCGAGTGAAATTACCGGTTATTCACCCGATGAGTTGATACACAATGAAGATCTTTGCTTCTTTGATTTAATATGTGAAGACGATTCTCAAAAAATAAAAGATGAAATTGTCCGTTGTGTTAGCGCTAAGCAGTCATGGTCTGTTGAGTATAGAATTAAAGCCCGCGATGGCTCTTTGCATTGGGTAAACGAAAAAGGCCAAGCGATTTACGCAGATGATGGCAATATATTGTATTTAGATGGATTTATTTTAGATATTACAGAACGTTACAATACACAATTAAAAATAAGCCGTCAGCAAAGCCTGCTTGAATCAATGAGTAAGCAAGGACAGATTGGTGCATGGGAGATGGACCTAGATGCGCATACTCTTTATTGGTCTGATGAAGTTAAAGTTATCCACGAAGTACCAGAGGGATTTGAGCCGAGGATAGATACTGCTATTGATTTTTATAAACCAGGAATACACCGAGACACTATAAGTACCTTATTTGAATGCGCTGTGACTTTAGGTGAAAGCTGGAGTGTAGAGCTTATTATTTTGACCTATTCGGGGCAAGAGCGTTGGGTTAAATCAATGGGCCAAGCAGAGCTTAAAGATGGTAAATGCGTACGTGTTTTTGGCTCATTTCAAAGTATTGATGCACATAAGCGCCTTGAACTCGAAAGCGAAAAAGCAAACCGCTATAACAAAAATTTAGCCGCGCTTACAGTCGCACCTGAAGTGCAAAATAGTGATGTAGAGCAAGTTAAAAAGCTAGCCGTTAAATCTATGTGCGAAGTGCTAAATGTTGCACGTGCGTCGGTATGGATTTTTAACGATCAACGAGATGTAATGACATGTCATAGTTTATACATAGATGGACAAGGGTTTGTAGATACAGATGCTGTTTTAACTGCTAAAGACTACCCAGCATATTATAGCGTCATTCATAAGCAAAACTTAGTAGCCATTGATGATGTTTATACGCACCCAGCAACTGTTGATTTTATAGAGGCGTATACAAAGCCATTAAATATTAAATCGATGCTTGATGCAGTAATAGCAACTGGTGATGGTAATTTAGGTATTTTGTGCGCTGAAACGGTAGGCGAACATCACAATTGGACGCAAAGTGAAGAAACGTATCTTCGATCATTGGCTACTTTAGTGGGAAGTACTTTAATTTCTCAGCAACGAAAAGTAATCAGTGAGGAGTTAAAAGTAGCCCTTGTAAAAGCAGAGGATGCGGCTATTGCTAAGAGCCAATTTTTAGCAACGATGAGCCATGAAATAAGAACGCCAATGAATGGTGTACTCGGTATGCTAGAACTTGTTCAATTAGAGTCACTCCCTAAACCAATAGAAACAAAAGTAGGTATAGCCAAAACAAGTGCGCACTCTTTATTGGGTGTAATTAACGATATTTTAGATTTCTCTAAAGCCGAAGCGGGTAAAATCGAACTTGAAGAGATTAACTTTAATGGACGTGATTTAATTGGCGAAGTTGCTGCCGCACAAGCATTGACTGCTCAAGAAAAAGGTATAGAAATAATTTTAGATTTGGTAGCGCTAGAGCCTTCGCAGTTATGCGGAGATCCAGGGCGCATTCGACAAGTACTTACTAATTTGCTGAGTAACGCCGTTAAGTTTACGAGTAAGGGCGAGGTTGTTGTAAGCGCCAAGATTAATAAAGTGGCTCAAGGTTTAGAATTTGTTGTAAGTATAAAAGATTCAGGCATAGGAATAAGTGAAGAAAAGCAACAGCAGTTATTTACCCCTTTCTCTCAGGTAGATGCATCAACAACGCGTGAATACGGGGGCAGTGGCTTAGGGCTGGCTATTTGTAAGCAGCTTTGTGAGTTAATGGGAGGAGCAATTTCTCTTACAAGTGAAGCAGGTAAAGGGAGTACCTTTACCGCCACTATAATGTTAACTCCGGGAGATCAAAAAGAGCGTTATATTCCTAATATTAATATGGAAGAGCTAACAGTTTTAGTTGTTGACGATAACGAGACAAATCGAATTGTAATTTCACAACAGCTTGAACATTGGGGCGCTAAGGTTGCACTCGCATGTGATGCACATGAAGCACTTGATATGTGCGCGCAGCACTATAAAAGTAACAATTGCATGTATGATATTGCAGTGCTTGATATGCAAATGCCAGGAATGGATGGCATAGAGCTGTGTAAAGCACTAAAAGCACATGAACATTATAAATCAATGCCACTTGTAATGATGACTAGTATTGCAGGTATGGAAGGCGCGCAGCGTTATTCTGATGCTGGCTTTCAGGCATATTTTCCTAAACCAGTAACCACTGCCGATTTAATTTCTGCACTGTCGGTTATAACGAGTAATGATGCAGGCGAGGCGCTCCCACTTGTTACGTCAGGCTATATTTCGTCACTTAAAAAAGAAAAGATGCAGGAGTCTTCCCAAATACTACTGGTGGAAGATAATCCAATTAACCAACAGGTGGCTAAATTAATGCTCAAAAAGCTTAATTGTGACGTTACTATTGCTGGGAATGGCCAATTAGCGATTGATATATTAGAAGCGCATGATTCAGGATACTTTAAGCTCGTACTTATGGATTGCCAAATGCCTGTTATGGATGGTTTTGCAGCAACCGCTGCTATTCGTAAAGGCGTGGCGGGCATACAGCATAAAAACATTAAAATAATCGCTATCACCGCAAATGCAATGAACTCAGATAAAGAGCGTTGTATAACCGCTGGAATGGATGACTACTTGAGTAAACCTATTCAATTAGATATTTTAAAAGATAAATTAGAGCAGTATATTTAAGGTAAAAATACAATGAGCCAACCCGTTATAATACGTGATGCAAAACCAAGTGATGCAAAAACAATTTTGCACTTTATTACCGAACTTGCCATATATGAAAAAGAACCTGATGCAGTAAAAACAGACGAGCAGGCAATTTTAGATACTCTGTTTAGTGAAGGTGCAACTGCGCACAGCATAATTTGTTTAGAAGGTGATGAGGCAATTGGTTTTGCGGTATATTTTTATAATTACTCTACCTGGTTAGGTAAAAATGGCCTATACCTTGAAGATTTATACGTAAGCCCAGATAGCCGTGGCAATGGCGCAGGTAAAGCCATTATGAAGCACTTAGCTAATAAGGCGATTAGTAATAACTGTGGGCGTTTTGAATGGGTAGTGCTTGATTGGAATAAACCCGCTATCGATTTTTACAATAGCATTGGTGCAAAGCCTCAAAACGAATGGATTATATATCGCTTAACAGGGCAGGAATTATTAGACTTCGCTAAGTAGTTAATGAAAATCATTTGCATTTAGTTTTATGGGTGTGTAAGTTAAATACACACTCATAAATAAACGTGCAGATGATTATATGATCTCAAGTCAAAAACAACCCCACTCAGATTTACTTTATCTTGATCAAGCATTAAGCCCTTGGCAGTCGAATATAATGCAAGGTAATTATGCATTCGAACAAGGTGCACTTCTCGAAGCCCGCGATAAATACTTATTAGCTAAAACACTTGCAGATCATCTTCTTCAGCAGTTTTTATATGCTCAGATTAATAACACTGTCATTCATGCTATTGAGCACTGTATACCCGCACTTGTTGTTGCGTCACATAATTTAGCTGATACCTATATAGCTATGCAACAGCCTGAAAATGCATGCAAATGGCTATGCGAAGTACACTTAACACTCTCTTCATTAATTAAGCATACTCATTACGATATACAAAAAGTGAGTAAGCATCATTACATTAAAACTTCCTCTGAACTTGTATCATTTGCAAGACGCTATCATTTTTTACCTGAGCTAATAGAGCAAGTGAATTTTTGCTTATGCTCTAAAGACTCAACAAACAGCCTGCTACATTAAAATAAAGGAGTAATTTATGGCGTTTACATTGCCAGCACTTGATTATGAATATGATGCGCTTGAGCCTCATTTAGACAGCAAAACTATGCATATTCACCACACATTGCATCATCAAACGTATATCAATAAAGCCAATGCTGCTTTAGCAGATACTGTATATGCAACCGCAAATGCTGAAAAATTACTTAAGGGAATAAACAGCCTGCCTAGTAATTTGCAAAAAGCAGTACAAGAGCATGTAGGAGGGCATTTTAATCACAGCTTATTTTGGCAAGTAATGAGCCCACAAGGAGGAGGTGAACCTGAAGGTATTGTGGCTCAGGTTATAAATGAGCAACTAGGCAGTTTTGATAAATTTAAAGACCAATTTACAGCCGCGGCAATTAGCCAATTTGGTAGTGGTTGGGCGTGGTTATGTGTAACGCCGGATGAAAAGTTGATTGTAGAAAATAGTGCTAATCAAGATTGCCCTTTAATGCAGGGAAATATCCCTATTTTGGGACTTGATGTATGGGAGCATGCCTATTATTTGAAGTATCAAAATAAGCGTCCTGACTATATTGCTGCATTTTATAATGTAATTAATTGGCAAGAAGTACAAAATCGCTATTTATTGGCTATTGGTTGAGTGCCGAATATGGCTAGTAATACAGTTTTTTTTGTATAAGCTAGGCTTTATTAGGTTAACTTATAGAGCCGTTTATGGACACTTCACATTGGCAAAAAGCACGTCAGAGTCGCGATCCTCGTTTTGACGGGCTTTTTTATGTTGCGGTAAAAAGTACCGGTATTTATTGCAGACCTATTTGCCCTGCGCCAACGGCTCACGAAAAAAACGTTGCTTATTATCAGTTTGCCCATAACGCGGCGCAAGATGGTTTTAGGCCCTGTATTCGTTGCAGGCCCGATAGTGCCCCTGGCAGCGCAGCATGGCAGGGTACAAAAACGACTGCACTTAGAGCAAAACAGTTAATAGATCAAAATGACGAGCATGATTGCGAAAAATTAGCAGCTCGTTTAGGTGTAAGTAGTCGTTATTTAAGACAGTTGTTTAAGCAGTATTTTGGCGTGTCGATTACGCAATATCGATTATTTAACCAATGTCACTTTGCTAAAAAGCTGATTCAAGAAACACATTTACCCCTTACCGAAATAGCGTTTTCCGCAGGCTTTAAAAGCATTAGGCGCTTTAATGATGCATTTTTACAGCAGTTAAATATAGCTCCCTCGAAGCTGCGCAGTGGCGATAAAAAACCAACGTCAACACTCACTTTAACCCTGCCATTTAGGCCGCCTTATAATTGGCCTGCTTTGCAGGGTTTTTTACAAAGGCGCTTGATAAAACCAATGGAGTGGATAACACAAACGAGCTACGGACGTACTTTTGCAAGTGAGGAATATAAAGGAAGCTTTACCGCTGAATTTATAGCGAGTAAAAACCACTTTAGTGTATCTATCAATATAGACAATACGGTGTACTTACAACCTGTTATAAATAATATACGCCGTGTGCTTGATTTAGATGCCAATATTAATTTAATTGAAACGCATTTAAGCGCCAATATAAACAATGCGTTTACAGTATGTGAAGGGCTCAGGCTTCCAGGGATTTGGTCAAGTTTTGAAGCCGGTATAAGGGCAGTACTCGGACAACAAGTAAGTGTTACTGCGGCGCATAATTTAGTAACAAAGTTAGTTGACGAATTAGGCGAAAAAGAGGGCGATGCCGTTTATTTTCCTACAGCTAAAATTGTTGCTAATAGTGATTTTGCATTTTTTAAAATGCCACAAGCACGCAAAAATGCGCTACACAACTTAGCCCAGTTTTGTGCACTAAATCCTGAAAATGACGATTTAGACGAATGGCTTAATTTAAAGGGAATTGGTCCTTGGACGGTAAATTATGCAAAGTTGCGAGGGCAAAGCCAGCCCGATATATTACTTGATGGCGACTTAGGTGTTAAAAAAGCTCAAGCGGCGGCAAACCCTTTCGTATCTGCTAACAGCGCTCCTTTTCGTTCTTACCTAACGTTTCAACTTTGGCAGCAATTATAATGATCATTCAAACATCAATTTCGAGCCCTATAGACGACATAATTATTCAAGCGACAGATAAAGGAGTGAGTTACGTTGGGTTTTATCCTCCAGTTGAGCACCCTCATACGCCATTTGAGCAAGTCGCTAACAAGGCGGTGCTTATTTGCGCTGCGCAGTTAAATGAGTACTTTGCAAAAAAACGCACTACTTTTGATGTACCACTTGATACTAACGGTACAGTATTTCAACAAAGCGTATGGCAAGCACTATTAACGGTACCTTTTGGACAGTCGCAAACATACGGCTATATTGCAAACCAACTCAATAACCCAAAAGCAGTGAGGGCAGTAGGCGCTGCGAATGGTAAAAATCCGATTAGTATTATAGTGCCTTGCCACCGAATTATTGGCGCAAATGCAAAGTTAACGGGCTATGCTGGTGGGCTTGATAGGAAGCTTTGGTTGCTGAAACACGAAGGATTAATGTAAATTAATGTAACGAATATTTTGTATGTTTAGTTCTACATACTACACTGTAGATTTAGTTTATAAATAAAAATCACTATGAAAATTAGAACGTTGCTTTATATTTTTGTTTTGAAGTGTATTGTTTTTTGCGATGGCGTTACGGCCAAAGAATTACTTTTTTGTTATGAAGATAAAAACGCAGCACCACTATTTTTAGGTGTTGATAAGGCTATACCTATTGATCAACCTGATGCCTCAGTTGAGGTTTTAAGTTTATTAGATAAAGCGATTGATGGTGTTGAGATTAAGTTTGTTAGAAAACCATGGCGTAGATGCTTAAGCGATTTAGAATTTAATCGAGTTAATGCTGTTATTGCCAGTTACCGCAAAGAACGAGAAAACGTTGCTGTTTACCCTGTTGATCAGCAAGGTAAGTTACAATATGACTATGCAGTAAGTGAATTTAGTAGCTGCCTTATAGGGCGATATAAATTTCATAAAGAATGGGAGACTCGCGAAGTATTTCAAAATAAAGCATTTACGATAGCTATTCCTAATGGCTATGGACTAAATAGCGCGTTGAAAGAAGAACCATTTTTTATTCATAATACGTTTTCTAAAAGCAAAGCTTTTGAGTTGCTAGATAAGGGCGTGGTGCAGGCGAGCGTTGATCTATGCCAAGTTGATGGCTTAAAAGTGTCGAGTTATCCGTATGAGGGTAATAATGTTAAACCGATTTACCCACCGTACGAAACCAGCCATGGTTACCTTGTTTTTTCAAAAAAATTCTACGAAGAAAATAACACTCTAAGCTTGGAAATGTGGCAATGGTTATCAAAGTTTGAAAGTGCACCTATCTATATTAAATATTTACAAACACTTAAATAACCTCGTTAAATTCGCGTTTGTAAATTGGTATTAATTTAATATTAAGGTAGCATAAGCGCACTTTTTATAAAATGGCACCACAATGGCTCAATTATACTTTTACTACTCTGCAATGAATGCAGGTAAATCAACCACGTTATTACAATCTGCATTTAATTATAAAGAACGTGGCATGGAACCTGTGATCCTTACTGCTGCCATTGATGATAGACAAGGCGTGGGTAAAGTATCGTCTCGTATTGGCTTGCAAGCAGATGCGCATGTATTTGATGCTAGCAAAGATGTTTTTGATCTTATTCAATCACTCAACAATGATAAAAAACGCCATTGTGTATTAGTTGACGAGTGCCAATTTTTATCAAAAGAACAAGTAATGCAATTAACCGATGTGGTTGATGAATTAGGTATACCGGTATTGTGTTATGGCTTGCGTAACGACTTTAGAGGCGAGCTATTTATAGGGTCGCAATATTTGCTTGCGTGGGCTGATAAGTTAGTTGAGCTTAAAACTGTATGCCACTGTGGACGTAAAGCAAACCATGTACTGCGTACCGATGAAAATGGTGAAGCAATAGCCGATGGTAACCAAGTAGAAATTGGCGGCAATGACCGATATGTTTCGGTATGCCGCAAACATTATAAAGCCGCGTTAAATATGGGCCGACAAAGCATTTAAAAATGTATCAATATCTTCGCGCGTAATATCTAAATGCGTTACTAGCCTAAGCTGCTTGCTTGGGCTAAATAGTATACCTTGTTGTTTAAGTGCCTCAGCAATCTCTTCAATGTTTATACTGCTAGTGTATGTTGCGTAAACCATATTAGTGGTGTTACTCATATCTACAGTAAAGCCACTGATTTCACTTAATTGTTGAGCCAAATAACGTGCATTTGCATGATCGTCTTTTAAGCGCTCTACATTGTGCTCAAGTGCAAACTGCCCGGCAGCTGCAAGCATTCCGGCTTGGCGCATACCGCCACCAAGTACTTTTCTCCATCGCCTTGCTTTATTAATAAGTGCTGGTGAGCCTAATAGTAAAGAGCCTACGGGTGCACCCAAACCTTTAGATAAACAAATAGAAACTGAGTCAAAGTGTTTTGTAATTTCAGTGATATCAACTTTTAGCTCAACAGCGGCATTAAAAGCACGTGCGCCGTCTAAGTGCAGCGCTAAATTATGCGTATTAACAAAGTCACGTGCTTGGGCTAAGTACTCAAGCGGGAGTACCTTTCCGCCTATAGTATTTTCTAAGCTGAGCAATCGCGTTTTTGCAAAATGGCAATCGTCTGGTTTTATTGCTGCAGCTATTTTACTAAAAGGGATACTGCCATCAGCATTGCTTTCAATAGGCTGTGGTTGCACAGACCCTAAAACGGCTGCGCCTCCGCCCTCAAACTTATAGTTATGTGCATTTTGGCCACAAATGTATTCGTCACCTCGCTCACAATGCGCCATTATTGCAAGTAAGTTGGCTTGTGTACCTGAGCTACAATAAAGAGCGGCTTCAAAGTTAAAACGTATACACGCATAAGCTTCTAGCTGGTTAACGCTTTCATCATCGCCATATACATCGTCACCAACCGGTGCGTTGTACATAATATCGCGCATTTCTTTTGTTGGTTTTGTAACTGTATCAGAGCGAAAATCTATCATGATTGCCTTATCCTTTTTATTGTTTTTAATAAAATTGGTACTAAGCCAGCTCGCTACATATTTGTTCACGAGTGTCTTTATCAAAGTAGCTCCATGCAATAAAGCGGCTAATTTTTTGACCTTGTGCCATATCAACTATTTTATATTGTGCTATTGGGTGGGCTTTTAATACTTCTTCAAGGGCTGCAATATTATCTTTTTTAGAGACTAACGACGTAAACCACAGTACTTGCTCTGCAAAGTCTTCGCTCTCTTTAATAATGTTAGAGATAAACTGTACTTCACCGCCTTCACACCATAATTCATTATTATGACCACCAAAATTAAGTGTGCTACTGGGTGTTTTTCCTAAGTTTTTCCATTTACGTTCACTGCCTTTACTTGCCTCTTCTTCACTTGCATGAAACGGAGGGTTACAGAGCGTTAAATGGTATAGATCTTTTTGATTTATAACGCCTTTAAAAATATGTGATGCGTTTTTTTGATGTTTTAGACTGATTTTTAAACCATTAAACTGGGCAATTTGCTTTGCTATTTTTACCGAAGCTGCATCAATATCAGTCCCTGTAAAATGCCACTTATATTCACTTGTACCAGTAAGCGGGTAAACTAAATTAGCGCCAGTACCAATATCAAGCACTTTAATTTGCTTACCTAAAGGTATTTGTTGTTGGTTATCATCACTTAATAAATCGGCTAAGTAATGAATGTAGTCAACACGCCCAGGTATAGGTGGGCATAAATTATGCTCAGGAATATCCCAAAAATCAATATTGTAGTGAGCTTTTAAAAGCCCTTGATTAAGTGTTTTAACGGCTTTGTTATCACTAAAATCAATGCTTTTAGTGCCTGCAGGTGTGGTTATAACAAAAGGCAGTAGAGCAGGGTGCTCTGTTGTTAATAAATCGAAGTCGTACCCATTTTTATGTAGGTTACGAGGGTGTAATTTTGAACGTGCTTTATTTTCTTTCATGGCTTCATTTTAACAACAGATATGATGTGGTGATTGTAACAAATGCTGATGAGTAAAGTGCAGACATTTCCTTTGGTATATTTAATATTACTGGTAGGATGAGTTGAAAATAATAAAAAGGAATAACTGTGGCAATTTCTCAGCAATCAATAATTATTAATTTAGACGCTCACCAAACACTTCATTTACGCCGTATTAGCGATGAAGGTCAGCAAGGGCCTATCGTATTTTTTATGCATGGAGCTGTAGAAAACGGTAAAATTTTTTACACGCACTCCAATAAAGGGCTCGCACCATTTTTAGCTGAGCATGGATATTGTTGTTATGTTGCTGATTTACGTGGTCGAGGTGATAGTAAACCAATTATTTCGAGCGAGTCAGAATATGGACAAACTGAGTCTATCCTAGAAGACATCCCTGCCTTTATTAAGCAAATAGAGTTGATTGAAGGCAAGAAGCCTGACTACTGGGTCGCTCACTCTTGGGGCGGGGTATTGATGAACAGCGCGTTTGCACGTTTTCCAGAATATATTAATGATGTAAAAGCGTGTGTGTATTTTGGCTCTAAGCGTTCTTTATTTAATAACCATCCTCAAAAATTATTACAAGCCAATTTAATTTGGTATTTTATGGCACCTTTACTTGCTAAAAAACACGGCTATTTAAATGCTAAAGGTTATAAGTGGGGAAGCGATAACGAAACTCAAAAGTCGCATTATCAAAGTATGCAATGGGCTAAAAAGAAGCCATGGATAGATTCTGATGATAATTTCGATTATGCAAAAGCTCTAAACAATCTGCATTTACCGCCAACGCTTCATATTGCTGCGGTAAAAGATAAAGCATTAGCGCAACCAATCGATATTCAAAAATTTATGGACGAATCAGGGCCTGGCATTCAACAAATGCGAATTTACGGTCGTAAACACGGGCATAATTTTGATTACGATCATATTAATATGCTTACCCATCCAAGTGCGCGTGATGATCAATTTAAAGATTTACTTAATTGGTTTAAAGCACATCCGATTAATTAATTCTCCTCAAGTAACTTTAAAAGCGGTGTTTTGTAACGCTCCCACTTAGCGATTGCGGCGTTATTAATAGGTTGGCGAATAGCATGTTTACTCAACGTGGTTACCGGTGTTTTTTGTTTATAAAACGCTAAGCAACGCTGTTCAAAATGACAGTTTAAAAAACCAAGTAACTGCGTTAGCTGCTCTTTTGGGTTACTCACTAAATCTTCGTAACTGACATCATAAATTGGCATACCTTTAAAGGAGTGCCAATGGCTCATCAGTTTTTCATACACACTATGGTAAAGCTTAAACTCAGGTAGTGAGCAAAAATAAGGCTCGTTTTCAGCAAAGTAATTAGTGAAAATAGAAAACGCTGTAGCATTAAAATTACGACTTAAGCTTATAAATTTGGCATTTGGAAATAGGATATATATTAGTCCGAGCGACTGATAATTACTCGGCAGTTTATTTATTATAAAAGGTCTGATGGGCGATACTGTTTTTAATGTTGCGATATAAAGCTCGCGGGCTTTTTTGATTAAGTCAGGCGTTAAATGCGCTAAACATTGCGGGTAAGCAACTCCCGTTTTTTGCTCGATAAAAGCAACCGCGTTATTACTAATACTCGTACTTTCTCCTAGACTCGAAAACTGACTATGGCTTGCCAACATTTGCTCCAGGAGGGTAGAGCCACTACGAGGCATACCAATAATAAATACAGGTGTAATATTACCGGTAAATTTTTTATCGGCAGAGGCAATAAATTCCTCGGTGTTGTATTTTATTATTTCATTGTAAAAAGGGATTAAATCTTTAGTGCTAAATTCACTTAATTTTTTTGTAATTTATTTGCCAATATAAAATAATTAAATGCTTGCTCGGTATCTTCAAGTGCATCGTAACTGTTTGCTAATGCGTAGTAACACACCATTTTTAAACGTAAATTGCTCGTTTGAGTTAGTAAGTGGTGCAAATTACTTACATAATTATGCTCTTTATCAAACCGGCCTAACTGCACAAGTTCAAATAAAATATAAGCTGTTACAGGGTATACCCCAATACTGAGTGCATGAGCAAAGGTTGTATGGGCTTTATCTAACTCGCCATGTGTTAAATAGTGCTGTGCTAAGTAATAATGAGGCTCTGGGTTATGACTTGCTAATTTTTTTGCATATTCGAGCACCGTTAACGCATCGTTTGGCGAATTAACACCGTTAAATGCATCAGCAAGGGCATGTAATGGTTCAAGCATATGAGGCATGCGCTCACACGCTTTTTGGAGTAAGTACACGGCAGCGTCATAACGTTCTAATCGTAGGGCAATTCTGCCTAAGCCAAATAAAGCTTCACCATTTTCGGGATTACTATTTAAAATCGCTTTAAAATGGAACTCGGCTTCTTTGAGTTTATTCTCTTGAAATAATTGGTTGGCTTTATTAAGTAACATAGTTAGACATTATTATTATTTTTATTAACTATAAAATTAAAAAGGCGAAATGTCTTTAACATTTCGCCTTTGGTTCTTCATGAAAATAGTTTAGAAAGTATATGTTGCTTTAGCGTAGTAAAAGCCACCGTTAATACCAAACGGAGATGTCTCGTAGAACTGACCACCCCAGTTATTGTTAGGCGTATCAATTCTATCAGCAAAATCTAGCTTTTCAGCGTCTTGGTCAAATATGTTTTGAGCGCCTACAGAGAGGCTAACAGATTCATTTAAGAAGTAAGTTACTTCAGCATCAATAGTGACTGCAGCATCAGCTGTTTTAGCTGTTGCATCATAATCAACGTGAACACCTTGGTATTCGCCGTAGTAGTTTGCACGAGCAAATGCAGAAACTGATTCCCATTGTTGAGACAATGTGAACGTTGCACGATGATTAGGTAAATCTTCTTCTAAGCGTTTAACTTTAAACGCACCTGTAATCTCACTAAATTGAGTTACTTCAGTATCATTCCAGTTATAAGCAAGGCTAAATGTAGAGCTACCGCCCATTAGTTCAGCAGTATAGTTTGCGACTAAATCGATACCTTGTGTTGTTGTATCAAAGTCATTTGTAAAAAAGCTTACTTGAGCAAGACCTTGTACATTAGGAACTCCAGCCGCTGCAAGTGTATCTTTATCTGCTTGGCTTAAGTTGATTTTATCTGATTGGCTAATACGGTCATCTACTTGGATGTTGTAGTAATCAAGCGTTAAAAATAACTCGCCGATTGTGTATACAGCACCAAGTGTATAACTTTGCGATTCTTCCGGCTCAAGCTCTGTACCACCTAATTGCACTGCAATTGGGTTTGTTGGTGGAAGAAGCGCTGAGTCTTGTAATACGCCGCTGTCTAAGCTTGTTTGTACGTTACTTACGTTAGCTTGACCAACTGTAGGTGCACGGAAACCGCTACTTACAGAACCACGAATGTTTAAATCTTCGGTTAAATGGTATTGAGCCATTACTTTGTAGTTAGTTGTAGTACCAAAGCTGTCGTAGTC
Organism: Pseudoalteromonas sp. BSi20429; assembly: GCF_000238895.1. Taxonomy (NCBI): domain Bacteria; kingdom Pseudomonadati; phylum Pseudomonadota; class Gammaproteobacteria; order Alteromonadales; family Pseudoalteromonadaceae; genus Pseudoalteromonas; species Pseudoalteromonas sp. BSi20429. Next base: position 21,109 of record NZ_BADV01000035.1, read on the forward strand.
TTCAAATCGAAGTGCTACGCCCATTAAGAAATCTTCAGTAAATGGTGCTTCAACATCAACATATGCTGCATAGTTACGACGAGAAAACTCACCTGCTTGTGATGGTTTAAAACCAGGGAAGCCGTTAGAGCCAATACCAAAACCTTGTTCTGTTAAAGGGCCTGCTGTGTAAGATTCTTCATCACCAGAAATGATAGTGAATGTTTCTTCATGCCATTCAAAACCACCGGCAATATTTACATCATAAGCTAAACCAAAGTCGACACCCTTTGATAAATCAAAGTTAAAGTTTTTCTCTAGTTGCTCATATTTACCTGGGCTGAAATCACGTGGTGTATCTGCACCTAAAGAGGCATTAACCGTATCGTAAATAAAGTAACGTGATTCATTTAAACCCACAGTACCGCTTAAGTCATAGTAAGTATCTTTTAAGAAGCCACCAGTGAATCGCCCTTTAGTACCGATAGTTAAAGAAGTATCAGTAATGTTGCCGCCAAAGTTAGGTGTAAAACCACCTGGAAGCGACTCGTTAAATGCAAAACAATCTGGGTTGTTCGCTACACCATTTATGTAAGCTGGATCATCTAATACGTTGCCATCTGTTATTGCAATAGTAGGACAGTTAGCGCTCATATCAGGTGTTAAATCTGCAACAAGCAGTGTTTCGCCACCATCATTTGAGTAAACGCCAGAACGTGTTTGCGGGTTACGGTAATAAAAGCCGCCGCGTACATCACGTTCAGAGTAATTACCAAACATGTAAAATTCAGAATCGTTTGTTAGCTCTAAACCCACGTTACCAAAAATTGTAATATCGTCATCTACTTCTGGTGCGCCCCATACTTGTGCAAGAGAAGATACATCAGGAACACCGGCAGCTGAAAGTGCTGCGGCATCGGCACGTTGAACTGAGCGGCTTGTTGCATCAGCTGTTTTATATTGAAAGCTTAAATTAGCAAAGCCATTGTCGGTAAACGGTAAACCCACGTTACCCGACACTTGTGTTGTATCGCCGTCACCTTCATAAAATTGACCATGGCGGATTTCTAATTTACCACCTTCAGAAGCGTCTTTTAGTTGGAAGTTCATTACACCGGCGATTGCGTCAGAACCATACTGTGCAGCCGCGCCATCACGAAGTACTTCTACTTGTTTAATAGCAATGCTTGGAATAACTGAAATATCTGCGCCTTGCGCGCCATCGTTAATACCACCGCCTAAAAATGCAATTACAGAAGCACGATGACGACGTTTGCCGTTTAAAAGAACCAATGTGCTGTCTGATGGTAAACCACGTAAGTTAGCTGGGCGAACAAGAGAGGCCGCATCGCTAATAGGATTTTGATGTACGTTAAAAGATGGCACTGCACCTTTTAAGAGCTCAAGCATGTCGGTATTGCCTGATCTTTCTAATTCTTCGCCACCAATAATATCGATTGGAACTGGTGAGTCACCGATTGAACGTGGAGCTGAGCGCGTACCTACTACGGCAATTTTCTCTACGTTTTTATTTACTTTAGTTTGCTGTTGCTCGTCTGCTGCAATAGCAGAACCCGAAAAAAACAACCCTGCAGTGGTTGTAGCTAAAGCAAATTTGATTGCTTGGTTTAGCGCATTATTTTTTAATTTCATTCTAATTTTCCCCAGTTAGAATAATTCTTATTTTTGATGCTAATTTCACATCATTTATTTTTAACTTAATTTTTTGTTTCACATAAGTTTGAGTGTTTAGCTCAAAAGCCTAATCAATTAAGCTTACTTTTTGTGAAGTCCTATTTACAGACTATAGGTAAAAAACGGGAAGGGCAATTACTAATTAACCATTTGATAACAAAAAGATTCAATTTAAGAAAAAATGCAACAATGGTGCAAAGTAAAGCTAAAATGAACTAAATAAGTGCAAATAGGGTTGTTGAGAGGAAAATTAATGCGTTATCAGTATTTAAATGTTATTTATTTGTTTCTTTTTGGTGGGGTTTTCAATGTTTTGTGCGCATCGCCAAGTTGCTAATTTTTCTTTATATTCATCCCACACGCAGGGGCAGCAACTGCCACCACCACAACATTCATCAGATTTTGGTTTTTCAGGTTTTTGCGGTAGTTGGTTTGTCATATTCAGTGTTGTTGTATGTATTTAATACTAATTTGGTGCAAAGGATAAGTTAAAGGATGTTGTAAGTAAATTATTCTTTGTGAACCCGTGCTGCTGTGTGAAAATAAAAGTTATGCGATTATATAAAGTTATTCACCGTGCACCTTGGCGGGTAGTTAAAATTAGTAAGAAACGCCAACAGCTGCGTTTTCGCCGTGCTATGGTGGCGCTTAAAATTGCACTTGCGCAAGAAAAACAAGAAACCAAAGAAATGCTCTCTATTTATAGACGCTACACTCAAGGTCAAACAAGTAAAGAAGAGTTAAAACGCGCTAATGAACAGTTTGTTGATATTTTAAAAGGGTTAGGGCTCGGTGTGTTTGCAGTATTACCTTTTGCCCCGCTTACAATTCCTTTAGTTGTTAAATTAGGGAGTTTAGTGGGAGTTGATGTACTGCCAAGTTCGTTTAATATGAACAAATCGATTAAAGAACTTGATGCTAAAATAGATCAAGAAAATCAAAAGCAAGAATCCAAAAATAGCTTAAAAAAGTAGCTGAAATCCCTTCAAATTAGCGATACCTTTTAGGTGCGCTTATTGATATGCTCTTAAGTACCATTTTTATATTATATGAGCTTTTTAATGAGTGCATTACTACGTCATACATCTTCTGGTATTCCTTTATCTTTTATTCTTAAAAACGAATTATCTGACTGGCAAGCACAGCAGCCTGCATTTATACAAAATTGGTTAACTAATACAGGTTTCGAAAAGCAAGGTGTTGCTTTAATCCCTGATGCTAAAACGGGCGAGTTAAGCCAGGTATTTTGTTTAATGCAAAGTAGCGATGATTTTTGGGCTGCGGGTAATTTAGCAAATACACTTCCTACTGGTACTTATCAAATTCAAGGCGAGAGCGCTTTTGTAGAGCAAGTTGCTTTAGGGTTTGTGCTTGGTGGTTACGAATTTAGTGAATATAAAGAAAAACCAACAGCAAAAGCGCAATTAGCCATTAGCGATAAAGCGTTGTTTGGCCGTATTAGCCAACAAGCTGATGCCATTACACTTGCACGTGATTTAGTTAATACGCCAGCGGTAGATATGATGCCGCAACATTTATCGCAAGTAATGGAAGATTTAGCTGCAACTTACAATGGCGAATTTTCACAGTGGATTGGCGATGAGTTACTAGAGCAAAACTACCCGACTATTCACATGGTGGGTCGTGCAAGCGAAAATAAACCGCGTTTACTTGATTTAAAATGGGGCGCGACAGATGCTCCATTAATTACACTAGTAGGTAAGGGCGTATGTTTTGACTCAGGCGGACTTGATTTAAAACCAAGCTCTGGCATGCGTAACATGAAAAAAGACATGGGCGGCGCCGCGCATGTAATTGCACTAGCACAGCTTATTATGGCAGCTAACTTACCAATTAGATTACGAGTGCTTGTACCCGCTGTTGAAAATGCAGTATCGCGCAATGCATTTCGCCCTGGCGATGTTGTTAAAACACGCAAAGGCATTATGGTCGAAATTGATAATACAGACGCAGAAGGGCGCTTAGTATTGTGTGATGCATTAAGCGAAGCACAAAACGATAATCCTGAGCTAATTATTGATTTTGCTACCCTCACGGGTGCATGTCGTGTTGCGTTAGGCACGGAGCTTCCGGGCTTTTTCTCAACAGAGCGCGATGTAGCAAACGGTATTATTGATGCAGGTTTAAGTGTACATGATCCTGTTTGGCAACTTCCGCTGTTTGAGCAATATAAAAACTTACTAAAAAGTGATGTAGCCGATATGGCAAATTGCGCAAGCACACCGTTTGGTGGTGCTATTACTGCGGCGCTTTACTTAAAAGAATTTGTTGAGCCAACAACACCGTGGGTACACTTTGATGTAATGGCGTGGAACTTACGTGCATTACCAGGTCGTCCAACGGGTGGTGAAGCATTAGGTATTCGTGCTGTATTTAACTACTTACAAAATCGTTTTAATAAATAAGTTTTTGATTCAATAGTAAGAACTTGAGCTTATGAGTTTTAAACCTCATAAAGCTCAAGTGGCAAGTTATCTGGATCGGCAAAAAAGGTAAATTTTTTGCCGGTTATTTCATCCACTCTAATATCCTCAACGTTTACTTCGCACGACTCTAAATACGTTTTTGCAATCTGTACATCCGCTACCTTAAAAGCTAAATGTCTTAAGCCTTGTGCTTCGGGATAGCTTGGTCTTGCGGGCGCTCCATCAAACGAAAATAGCTCTATTTGGCTACCATCGGGCATGGCTAAATCTAACTTATATGAATTACGATCAGCTCTAAAGTGCTCATTAATAACGTTAAGTTTAAGTACATTGCTATAAAAGTGTTTAGAGCGTGCATAGTCACTACAAATAATAGCAGCGTGGTGAATACCTAAAAGTTTCAAATTTAATTCCTTAAAAAGCAAAAACGCACTTAATTAAGTGCGTTTTATATGTGACTTATTACATGTTGTGTTAGCTGGGCTGCGCTTCTTTACATGCTTTAACGGCCGGTGCTACAAGTTCTAAACCGGTTTTATTACATGGCGGTAAAGCGGCATCGCTTACACTAATAGGCATTACGCGTTCGCCCCATTTTATGTAACTTGCAGCCCAGGTAAGGCCTGCACCAAATGCAGCAGACATAATGTTTGAATGCGGTTTAATTAACCCTTGCTCAACGGCTTCACATAACGCAATAGCAATCGTAGCAGCAGAGGTATTACCATACTCACCAATGTTAACCATTACTTTTTCGTCAGGTACTTTTAAGCGATGCTGAATAGCTTGAATAATACGTAAGTTAGCTTGGTGTGGAACGAGTACATTAATGTCATCAAGGCTCAAATCGGCTTGTTTAAGTACATCGTCGCACGCTTCGCTCATGCCTTTAACAGCACGTTTGAAAATTTCACGACCTTCAAATAATAAATCAGATGGACCAATTGGCTCATATTTATTTAAATCACTACCAAAGTTAGTGATGTGTAAAATATCGCGGTCTTCACTGTCACAACCAGTTTTGGTTGCTAGTAAACCAGCTGGCGTATCTGCCGCTTCAAGTACTACTGCACCTGCGCCATCGCCAAATAAAACAGCGCTATCGCGACGTGCCCAGTTTACGTACCAGGTCATACGCTCAGCGGCAATGACCACTGCTTTTTTGATCATACCCGCTTGAATTTGTGCTGTAGCAGCTTGCAATGCATATAAAAAGCCCGAACATGCCGCGTTTGTATCCATTGCGGCAGCGCCTGTTGCACCAATATTTTTTTGCACTTGCGAGGCGGTATTTGCCACAACAGTAGAAGGTGTACAGGTTGCTAATATTACTAAATCAATATCTTTAGGATCAACGCCTGCGCAGGCAATAGCATGCTTAGCTGCAACGGTTGCCAGCTCGGCGGTACTTACATGGCTCACTCGGCGAGATTTAATGCCTGTACGCGAGGTTATCCACTCGTCGGTGGTATCAACTATTTCACTAATTTCATCGTTGCTAATGCTTGCTGGTGGAATGCATTTACCCCAACCAGTGATATGTGCGTAAGGCATAGTATGTTCTCTTAAGGTGGTCTGACATGTATTACTAATGGGTGAGTTATACCAAAAAACGGCTTTCAAGACTAGTTTATAGCATGCTTTGTGTCGTAAATATTCGCAATTACAGGTTATTTAAGGTAATGCTAGTATAAAAAAGGAGCAAGTATGAAAACAACACTAATAACAACATTCACTGCAATAACGCTGGCATTAATAGCAAATGGGGCTTTTGCTCAACAGCATAAAATTATTTATGCGGGCAGTTTACTTGCATTCGAGGATCAAAAAGTAAAAACAGAGCAAACGTTAGTCATAACAGATAATACAATAACAGCCATTAAAAGCGGCTACCTCACAAAAGCAGAACTTAACCTACCTGATGCCGATGTTATAAATCTTAAAAATCAATTTGTAATGCCTGGTCTTATTGATATGCATGTTCACGTTACGTTTGAGCGAGATGCTAAAGCAAACCCTCACCGCTGGGCAACAGAATATGACGCCGATTATGCTTTGCGCTCAATTAAATATTTACAACGTACGCTCGATGCGGGTTTTACATCAGTGCGAGATTTAGGTAGCGATCACAAAGTTATATTTCCGCTAAAACGTGCTATTGAGCGAAATGATATTAACGGCCCTCGCATTTTTGCAGCGGGTAATACAATATCGCCTACCGGTGGACACGCAGATATGCACGGTTATCGAAAAGATATTACAGATGCGGTTACAGGCGGGATTGGTATATGTAATGGCGCGGATGATTGTAGCCGTGCGGTACGCGAGGTAATTAAAAGTGGAGCTGATGTAATTAAAATTACTGCCACGGGTGGAGTACTAAGTAATACCGCTGCTGGTGTTAACCAACAACTTACAGATGCAGAGCTGATTGCAATTGTTGATACTGCTCATCACTTGGGGCGTAAAGTTACAGCGCATGCACACGGTACACAAGGTATAAAAGCGGCCTTAAAAGCCGGTGTAGATTCTATTGAGCATGGCTCTTATTTAGATAAAGAGGCAATAAAGTTATTTAAAAAAACGGGAGCTTATTTAGTACCGACGCTTTTAGCGGGTGCAACGGTAAGTGAAGAGGTGCTTACAAATCCAAATATGCCACCGGCAATAGCCGACAAAGTGCGTGAAGTAACTCCAAAAATGCAGGCTTCGTTTAAGCTTGCACTGAAAAACAAGGTTAATATAGCTTTTGGAACAGACTCTGGGGTGTCTCGTCATGGGCTCAATGCTAACGAATTTAGTTTAATGGTAAACAATGGTATGAGCGAAGCCCAAGCTATTAAATCAGCAACCATACATGCAGCTAAACTGCTGGGGAAAAGCGCACTCATTGGCGACTTGAGTGTTGGTAAACAAGCAGATATTATCAGTGTGAATGGCTCACCGCTTAAAAATATCGACGTACTTAAAAACGTGCAATTTGTTATGAAAGCCGGGCAAGTTTATAAACAATAGGGAAGGTTATGAGCAGCAAAATAAAAGTGTCGTTGTTTAATCATTTGATTGACGCTGAGCGCCAGTTACTAGACCCAGAAGTTCGCCAATCTGAGCGCGCATTAGATGCTTTACTCGATGATGAATTTATCGAAATTGCTGCCAATGGCACTACATTTAATAAATACCAAGTACTTACCCGCTTACCTACCGAGGTTGTGCCACAGTTTTATAATCAGCATTTTAAGGGCCGAATGCTAAGTGATGACGTAGTGCAACTTAGTTATCAAGCTGCTTATAGGCGCTCTGCTCGCAGTGAATTTAATTATTCATTGCGTATGTCGCTTTGGCGCCAAACTAGTGGGCAATGGAAAATGGTGTTTCATCAAGGAACGCCTTGTGCACCGTTTTCAATTTCGATGGATGATGATTAAAAATCATATAACCGTTAAAATAACCTTATTAAACATTTGATTGGGGAATAACCTCTTGTTAATGCAAACCGACCCCACCATTAGTCGACTATTAATGCTGCGAAGCGGTGCTATTGCGGTGCAATTAATTGCTGTGCTTAGCGTTTATTTTTTACTAGAACATCAAATTGCATTACTGCCATTACTGATTGTTATTGCCGTTGAGGCTGTGTTTCAGCTTATTAGCTTGTTTGCTTATCGTAATGTGGGCCGCGCTAAACCTTTGGGTATGTTGATGCAGTTAACCGCTGATGTATTATTTTTAACGGTTTTACTCTCGCTAAGCGGTGGTGCAACCAATGCATTTGTATCACTGTTATTGCTCCCGATAATGATCGCTGCTGTTACGCTGCGAGAAAAAGGATTAGCTTATATTGCGGTATTAGCCATTGCCGCATACAGTTTTTTACTGATAAAGATGCCCGATCACAATATGCATCAAATGAATATGAGTGGTCACTTTATTGGTATGTGGGTTAATTTTGTTTTAAGTGCTAGCGTAATCGCATTAGTGATTGGCGCAATGAGCAGGGCACTTAAAGAGCGAGAGCGAATTATTGCAAACGTGCGTGAAAAACAATTGCGTAATGAACAGCTTGTTACCCTTGATGGGGCCGCTGCACAAATCACCCATCAACTAGCGACCCCAATTGCAAACTTACAGTTCTTGTTTGAAGAGCTATTAGAAGAGCAACCAAACAATCCTATTATTAAGCACATGCAAGCGCCGCTTACTCAGTGCAGTACACAACTTAATGACTTTAGAGAACTCTCAAGGCAGTTACGCCTTAAAAACTCACAAGAGCATACCACCGTAAAGCAACTGCAAACACAAATTACAGATACACTTTTACTGCAATACCCTGATCAGCACATTAAATGGATAACGCCACCTATTGCGGCAACGCTATTGAGTGATGCGATGTTATTGCCTGCTATTTTAAATTTATTGCAAAACGCCGCGCTCGCTAATCAAAAACAAGGTCAAGCTCAATTAGAGCTGAGTTGGCAGCAAGATAACTTACATAGTGAATACGTTTACTTGTTAATTCGTGATTTTGGCTGTGGCTTTTCGTCATCTCAGTTAGCAGAGTTGGGCGGGCAACTTATGCCAAGCGATCAAGGAATGGGGCTTGCTGTGCTTTTATCAAACGTTACTTTTGAGCGTTTAAATGGCTCGCTTACCTTGTTTAACCATGCAGATGGCGGCGCTGTCGCCAAAGTTAAACTCGCTATTGTAAACACCGAGAAAACAGCCTGATGAAGCTACTTATTATTGAAGACGACATAAATTTAGCCAACACACTAGCAAGGCGTTTAACTAAACAAGGCTTTACCTGCGAGGTGGCGCATAATCAAAGTGATGCGTTACTTGCTGCACGCAAACTATTACCTAACTTTATTTTATTAGACATGAAACTAGGTGACGACAACGGACTTGCACTCATAAAGCCGCTGCGTAGTTTACTCCCCCAAACTCATATTGTTTTACTAACTGGGTTTGCAAGTATTGCAACCGCAGTAGAGGCAATGCGGTTAGGTGCAAACGACTACCTTACTAAACCGGTTGATATGGCAACATTATTAAAAGCGCTTAACACCGAGCCTGTGGCATCGGCATCGAATGTTATTGGTGATGCGGTTATGTCGCCGGAGCGCTTAGAGTGGGAGCATATTCAACAAGTACTGCACAGCAATAATGGCAACGTGTCGGTTACCGCAAGGCAACTTAATATGCATAGACGTACTTTGCAGCGCAAGTTACAAAAAAAGCCGGTGCAGCAGTAATTTAGTACTTAACTTAAGGAAAGTGTTATGAGCGATGATGCAGCTACACTAATGCAAAATCAAAAAATTATATTATTTGATGCGCAATGTAAGCTTTGCAGCGCGTGGTGTAACTTTATTATTGCTCACGACACTAATACCATTTTTAAATTATGCAGCGTGCAATCTCCAAAAGGAGAACTGTTGTTAACGCATTTTGGTTTTTCAACCAGTGAATATGCCTCAATGGTTTACCTAGAAAACGGTAAAGCGTATACGCAAAGCCATGCTTTTTTTAACGTTGTTAAGCAGCTAGGTTACCCATACAAACTAGCAAACGTATTTAGTATTTTGCCAAATAGGCTTAATAATTGGTTATACGATAGGGTTGCTTTAAACCGCTATACCTTATTTGGAAAATATCAGTATTGCAGAATTCCCAACCCAGATGATGCTAAACATTATTTATAAATTAGGCGTTAATACACTGCAGTATAAGTAGATGCTAGGTTTATGGGGTTGTGTTAAAATCGCCGCGTTTAATTTTAGCTAACGGTATAAAAGGCTTTTTTCATGGCAAACACAGCACATGCACTTCATATTTTGGTTAAGCACAAAGAAATTGCAGAAGATATTATTAAGCAATTAGGTAAAGGTGCAAAGTTTCAAACCTTAGCTAAAAAGTATTCGTCATGCCCATCGGGCAAAAAAGGCGGAGATTTAGGTGAATTTAGACGCGGACAAATGGTTCCACAGTTTGACAAAATTGCGTTTAAAGGCGCAATTTTAGAGCCACACCTAGTTAAAACAAAATTCGGCTGGCATGTAATCAAAGTACTTTACCGTACTTAATTTACTTAATTTACTTAATTTACTTAATTTACTTAAGCAGTTTGGCAATTGACGCGTCTTAGCAAGCGTCCATTTCATCACCTATCCTAAATTTACACTTTGACGAACTAAGAATTAGGATGGGTGTCATCTTAATTTATTCCAATATGGGCAGAATACGAAAAAATGGGAGGGGTAAGTCATGTTGATTTTTAGACTTTACATATTATTCAGTTTTTTTCTATTAGTGTCGTGTGGAGCGGGTGAAAATTACGAACCTATAAGAGAGAGTTTAATTTTAGAAAGTGAAAATATAGCTTCTAAAATAGTTTCTAATAATCATAAAGAATTAATTGCAATATTGAAATATTTAAAAGAAAACTCAAATGAATATATAGCAGGAAGCAACTTTCCTTTAGTCAGTAGTGATTTAAAAAAAATCGATGTGGAGCTATATGAGATCACTAAGATAGCAAGCGAAATTGGGGTTTTATCTGGAAAAAGAAACTCATATGGGATTTATGGTTTAGAGGTTATTAGAAAAGATACTAAAGACTTTAAGTTTACCTATGCTATAGCAAGCAAGAGTAAGGATAATATAGATAAAAATACCTTCACAAACACTTGTAACCCTATTTCTAAAGAGGGCCTATGCTTACATAAGAAAAGTGATAACTTTTATTTTATTTACAGCTTCAAGAAAAAGTAAATAAATAGAGTCAGGTCTTTTTGTTTTTAGGTGATGAGGTTTATTTTTAATAAGGATATTAAATAAAATGTTATTTAGAGTATTTATTAGTTTTTTATTTTCTGCCAATGCAATTGCTGCTATTTGCAAATGCTAAATAACACTGACACCTCCCCTTATTTCTTAGGGAAAAATGGAAAGGAAAAAGATGAACTCTAAGTTTAAAAAGTAAATTTAGTAGCACAGTTTTGTTAGTCCAAATAACGTGACAGTCTATTTTAATTATTGAAGCAGCTATTAAACAACCAAGGATCTATACATGGTAATTAAATGATTGAAAAATTATTGGTTTTGTCCTTTTATTTTTATTCTTAGTATCATTTTTAAGTGTGCTCGGCAATTTATTAGCTGCTTTAATGAATCCTCTTGAAATGAAATTAATTGCATTCAAAAGGTTGAGTATATCCTTGGCTATACTGATAGTTGCATTTTTAGTCTCATATAAATTAGGTTATTTTATTGATAAGTATTAATAAATAAAGGAAATTATGAAGACACAAATAAATGTTCCCTTTTAGTCAAAATGAGTTAGTTATTATTTTGCTAAATTAAAATCTATAGTCATTTCTAAATTCTCATCAACTACCGCAATACCATTAACTACTTTAGGTGCGTAAAGCCATTTAGAAAGAGAGCGAATCGCTGCTTTATCAAAAATTTTCACAGGCTCAGCTTTAATCACTTTAATATTAATGGGCTTACCAGATGTATTTACATCAAAAGACATTGTCACACTACCTTCAATTTTTTCACGGACACTTTTAATTGGATACTCCGGAGGACTGGGCATTATTAGCGTAGAGTGAGGGTTATCAGCTAAAGGTGTTGTTGAACATGCGGTTAAAAGAAACAGTGAAGTTAATGTTGTAATTATATATTTCATTATAAATCCCTTTATAGGTGTTGTTATCGATTTGTTAAATGTAGTTTCTATAATGACACCAAAAGAGATCTAAGGTAAATAACAACTTTGTATTTTTTTGAACTGATGAATATACAAGAAAGGCTGCAATGTGCAGCCTTTCTTAATTTTAAACTTTATTTGTATATTAAGCGTCTTTCTTGGCTTCTTCTTCACTAATTTGTTTTAGTGCTTGAATGAATGAGTCGCTTGGTTGTCCGCCAGTAAGCGCATATTTATCGTTTATGATAAACGTAGGTACTGACGTAATACCCATCTGTTTAAAGTTGTCTTGCTCTTGGCGTACGTCTTGTACGTATTTGTCTGAATGTAGAATACCGCGCGCAGTTTCTTTATCAAGACCCACTTTTTCAACAACGTCGAGCAACGCTTCTTCTTGATTTAAGTATTTTAAATCTGTGAAGTGCGCTTCAAAAAAGGCGAGTTTTAACTCGGTTTGCTTACCTTCTTCACGTGCCCACATTAATAAACGATGCAAATCAAAGCTGTTGATCATGATGCGTTTGCCATCAAAATTAAAGGTAAACCCAGCACGCTTTCCTGCTTCGAACATGTTTTTACGATTTTCGTCGCCTTGTTCTTCACTTAGGTTGTACTTTTGCATTAAATGTTCGTTTAAGTCTTGACCTTCAATTGGCATATCTGGATTTAGTTCAAAAGGATGCCACGTAATATCTGCGCTCATTTCGTCTTTAAGTTGCTCTAGTGCAGTTTCTAGGTTTTTATAACCCACTACACACCAAGGGCACATTACGTCTGAAACGATATCAATTTTAAAGTTTTTCATATTTATCCTTTTGAGGATTGCTTATAACTAAGTATAAAAAAGGATATTGGGATTAATTTAGCTTTATCAATACCAAACTAAAAAGAGCAGCTAAACAGCTGCTCTTGAAGGTATTTAGTTTTAGGCGTTAAGCCCAAATGGGTCGTCAATGCTATGGCTAGGCTCTGTAAACCAATGAGGGCCGTTGTCGGTCATGTAAAAATGATCTTCTAAACGTATGCCAAATTCATCAGGTATAACTAACATTGGCTCGTTACTAAAGCACATGCCTGGGGCAAGTGGGGTTTTATCACCGCCAACTAAGTATGGCCATTCATGAATGTCTAGCCCAATGCCGTGGCCCGTTCGATGCGGGCAACCCGGTGTTTGGTACTGCGGACCTAGGCCTTGCGCCGCTAAATAGTTACGGGCGCCCGCGTCTACGTCTTCGCAGGTGGCACCGATTTTAGCTGCATTAAATGCCGCCATTTGCGCTGCTTTTTCATGATCCCAAAACATCCGTTGGCGCATTGTAGGTTCGCCAAATACATAGGTACGGGTTATATCTGATAGGTAATCGTGTACTTTACAGCCGGTATCAATTAATACCATATCGCCTTTTTTAAGTACTTGGGCGTCTTTAACACCGTGCGGAAAAGACGTTGCAATACCAAATAAAACAATACAAAAATAGTTACCTGGTGCGCCTACTTTTTGATGTGCTTGCTTAATAAAGGCTTCTACTTCGGTGGTGGTTATTCCCTCATAAAGCATGCTTGCTGTGGCTTGATGCACGGCTAAGGTCATATCCATCGCGCGCTGCATTAAGCTAAGCTCGTGAATTGATTTATGCATACGGCAATGCGCCGTTACAGGCTGTGCGTTTATGAGTGTTAAACCCGTTTGCGCTTTATTAATGCCGTCGAATATAAAAAATTGTGCGCTTTCATCAATGCCAATGGTTGCGTTTTCATTAACATTTAACTTTTTTAGTACTTCAACAAAAAGTGCATAAGGATTTTCGTGCTCTTGCCACCCATGAATAGGTCCCTCTATTACTTTAAACCCGTTTAGTGAACCAATTTCGAAATAAGGCGCAATGTATTGTACTTCACCAAGGGCCGGTAATATTGCGCCAACCATGCGCTCGCTCGCGTACCATTTCATACCTGTAAAGTAGGTTAGGTTGGTGCCAGCGTTTAAATAAATTGCATCAATATTGTTTGCTAACATGTAAGCTTGCGCCTTTGCTATGCGCTCTAAATGTTCGTCAGCAGCAATAGGGGTCAGCGTTAGCGTCATATTACTTAAGCTTGCCAACGCTTGTTCGCTTGATTGTGTACCTATACCTATAGTGGTCATGTTTTTCTCCTTGGATTTTTAGCTAGTGTGATTAATACCAAGGTAAAATTCAATGTTATGCGATAAGAGGCTGCAATTACTTGCAGCTTTAAACACATAACATTCACTTTTTAGCATAAGGTAAGCGCGTTAGTTTGTTACTTGTATGATAGCTATCAAGCCCGGTTACTGCGACTGTTTCTATTGCTTGTAAATCTAGGAAACCATCACTTTGCAGTGCTTCTTTATCAACAAAAACATCCATAATTTCGCCAATAACGAGCTCAGTCCCATTGATGGCTAAATGCTGGTTTTCTACAAATTTAACCGAGTACTTTAAGCGGCTTTCTTTTACAAAAGGCGCTGCAAAGTCGTTTAAGTATTCAGGTGTTAAGCCTGTAGCATCAAACTCAGACTCTTCTTTATCGTAACGGGCTGAAGTTTGATGAGCTTGTTTGTAAATTGACTTATTCACTTGATTAATGGTGTAAGTGCCCGTTTGTAAAATATTTTCAAATGTATGACGCGGCACACTATGAGGGCGTATTATCATTGCGACTAACGGTGGGTTAGCCCCAAGATGAATAACAGAGCTTACAATCGATAAGTTGGTATTGCCGAGTAAATCTTGCGTGCCAATTAAATTAGCGCTTTTAAAACCCGAAAGAGAATTAATTAAATGTGTACGGGTATGTTTTTCAAGTGCGTCTATTTGCGCTTTAGTAAAATGCATTAAAAGTCCTTACCACGGTATTGTAGAGCCTTGCCAGTCTAAATAAGCAGGCTCACCGTTTAGTTTTAAATCAGGGTTATTGTTTGTTAATTCAAATAGTTGCTTGGCTACAAATTCAGGGGTAAATAATTTGCCTTCAGGTACATTCTTTTGAAAGGGCTTTGAAAGTGCTGTATCGGTAGTGCCAGGGTGAAACAGAATGAGTTTGGTATTTTTAGCACGACGAGCAAGCTCTATAGCGGCAGTTTTAAATAGCATGTTAAGCGCCGCTTTAGATGCGCGATAAGTATACCAACCACCTAATTTATTGTCGTTAATGCTGCCCACACGCGCACTGAGTGCTGTAATAGTACACTGCGTTTTGTGGGTTAACAGCGGCAATACGCTCTGTAAGCAAAGTAGGGGAGTTAGGGTGTTTGAATTTAGAAGTTGGCTAAAATACTCAGCGTCTAAATCCTCCAGCTTTTTTTCAGGCATATGGGTTTCGTTGTGCAGTGTACCATTGAATATAATAACTTGTTGTATATCGGCATTTTGCTCTTTTAGGTAATTAGTAACGCGCGCTAAACTTTGTTTTGTGTAGTCAGTATGTAGGTGGACAACACTTGAGCCAGACTCAATACTTTTTGAACTAATACAAACGATCTGATGAGTAGGCGTGTTTATTTGTAGATGTTCTATATATGCATTTGCTATGGCACTGCTTGCGCCGAATAAAACAATAGTTTTCATTTATCACCTTTTGCTTTTAGTCCACATTGGCCGTTACTGCACTGAGTATTTGGCATTAAAAAAGCGACTGATGGGGTGCCGATACTTAGCAAATAATAGGTATCCGCAGTCAGCGAAAAAGCGAATTATTGGCAAGCGAAAAATTTTCAACCAGCTGTGTTTACCCACTATTTTCCATGCTTCGTAAGTTACATCAAGCCCATAAATCATTTCACCTGATTGCTTTTGAGCTTGCAGGTAGTTCATTGCTTTGTCTTTATCAATATACGGGTAGCGCTCACTGAAGTCGCTCGCGTTAAGATCTTCAAGCGTAATTAAGTTTTTGTTATCAGCGTGTTTTAGTTGCTGCATTTCGGTGCTACAAAGAGGGCAGTTACCATCGTAAAAAATGATCATGTGAATGCTTTGTGATTATTTTATATATACTTTTTTACGACAAGACATTGCAAATGGATCTATTAAATATCTCTTCATGATGATATTAATAGTGTCCTACGAAAAAATGGAGACTGATAAATGAGTGAACAATACGCCGCCTTGCGAGGTAATGTAAATTTACTAGGGCAACTACTAGGACAAACAATTAAAGATGCCCAAGGTCAAGCGATTTTAGATAAAGTGGAAGAAATTCGTGCTTTATCAAAATCATCTCGCAGTGGTAACGAAGACGACAGACAAGCGCTAATAGATGTTTTACATGCGCTTAGTGATGAAGAGCTTTTACCGGTTGCCCGTTCATTTAATCATTTTTTAAACCTTGCTAATGTAGCAGAGCAATTTCATACCGTTTCGCGTTTTAATGACGTTGGCCTTGGTCAACAAAACCCTCTCACTCAAACATTAAAAACGTTAGCTACAAAAGCAGAACAAGGCCAGTTAGACAGTAATCATTTGGCCGAAACACTCTCAAAACTCCACATAAACTTAGTACTGACCGCTCACCCAACCGAGGTTACGCGCCGTACTATTATTAACAAACACGTTGAACTAAGTGATTGCTTAGCGTCATTAGAGCGAAAAGATAACTTAGTGCAAGAGCGGGACAATATTTTAAATCGTATTGAACAGCTGATTAGCCAAGCTTGGCATACCGACGATATTCGTCGCTCTCGCCCAACGCCAGTTGATGAAGCCAAATGGGGCTATGCAGTAATAGAAAATAGCCTTTGGCATGCGGTTCCGCGCTTTTTACGTGAATTTTCAGCCAATGTTAAAGACCAGTTGAGCTTAGAGTTACCAATAGATTACAGTCCAATTGAGTTTACATCGTGGATGGGTGGAGACCGTGATGGTAATCCATTTGTAACATCGCAGGTAACAAAAGAAGTGCTTGATCACGGTCGTTGGATGGCACTTAACTTATACATTCAAGATTTAAAAACGTTGTGCGCTGAACTCTCTATGTCAGATGCCAGTGATGAGCTTGTTGAGCTTGCAGGGCAGGAATTTGAACCATATAGAGCAGTAATTAAAAAGCTTAAAAATCAGGTTGCGGAAACAGTGGCGCACTTAGGTGCTAAAATTAAAAATAAGCGCAGCGATTCACAAGATTTAATTACTAATATTAATCAGCTTAAGCACCCAGTTGAAGTGTGCTATCGCTCGTTATTAAAGTGTAATATGAAAGTAGTTGCGGATGGTTTATTACTTGATTTACTGCACCGTATAAATAGCTTTGGTTTGCGTTTAGCTAAACTTGATGTGCGCCAAGATTCGTCTCGCCACGGCGATGTGTTTTCAGAACTGACTCGTTATTTAGGTTTAGGCGACTACAACCAATGGCAAGAGCAAGACAAACAAGCATTTTTACTTGCAGAGCTTAACTCACGCAGACCGCTTATTCCAAAACATTGGCAACCAAGCCCAGATGTACAAGAAGTACTTGATACCTTTGATGTAATTGCCAAGCAAGACGAAGCAACATTTGGTTTGTATATTATTTCGATGGCACGAACAGCGTCAGACATTTTAGCAGTACAACTATTGCTAAAAGAAAGCGGCTGTAGCTTTGATTTACCAGTAGCACCGTTATTTGAAACACTCGACGATTTAAACGCAGGCAGTGATGTAATTACCACATTGCTTGATAATGTTTGGTATCGCGGGCACATTAAAAACACCCAAAACGTAATGATTGGTTATTCTGATTCAGCTAAAGATGCTGGCATGATGGCAGCAGGTTGGGCGCAATACGAAGCAATGGATAAGCTAGTACAGCTTGCTGATGCACGTGGTATTGAGCTTGTTTTATTCCACGGACGTGGTGGTACAGTAGGACGTGGTGGTGCACCCGCTGCACAAGCGCTGCATTCACAACCGCCTGGCTCATTAAAAGGTGGCTTGCGTGTAACCGAGCAAGGCGAGATGATTCGCTTTAAATTTGGTTTACCCGATGTAGCACTGCAAAGCTTAAATATTTACGCTGGCGCAGTTCTGCAAAGTAACTTATTACCGCCACCGGAGCCAAAACCGCAGTGGCGCGAAGTAATGAAGCTAATAAGTGAGGAGTCATGTGAGCATTACCGTAATGTAGTTCGTCATGATGAAAACTTTGTACCTTACTTTAGAATGGCAACACCTGAGCTTGAACTGTCTAAGTTACCGCTTGGCTCGCGTCCTGCAAAACGTAATCCTAATGGTGGCGTTGAAAGCCTGCGTGCTATTCCATGGATTTTTGCGTGGAGCCAAAACCGTTTAATGCTTCCTGCATGGCTAGGTGCGTTAACAGGCTTAAAAGCTGCGCTTAATAAGTACGGCGCTGAAACCCTAAACGAAATGAGCTTACAGTGGCCGTTCTTTAGATCGCGCCTAGAAATGCTAGAAATGGTATTTAGTAAAGCCGATTGTTGGTTGAGTGAGCATTATGATAATGCGCTGGTGGAAGATATGTACAAACCACTGGGTGTAACACTTCGTAAAGAGCTTCAAGAAGCCATTAGCTTGGTGCAATCACTTAGCCCGCAAAAAAGCCTACTAGCCGAACAACCTTGGATTAAGGAGTCGATTAGTTTACGTAACCCGTACACCGATCCACTTAACTTACTACAGGTTGAGCTTTTACGCCGTGCTCGCTCAGAGGAAAAACGCAACGAAGGTGACATTGATAATGCGTTAATGATCACGATGACAGGTATAGCTGCAGGTATGCGTAATACCGGCTAACACTTTATTTTGTTAGGTATACCTATTGGTATTAAAAGGGAGCACGCGATATGCTCCCTTTTTTTGCGTTAAATAGGCTGGTATTTAACATCCTAACCTTTTAAACTACTTAGCCATTGAATAATTAAAAAATGTTATGGCTTCAGCAACTTTTACTGTACAGCAAGATACAGCACTTACAAATTCTCACATCACATTAAACGTAGCGCAAACAGCGTCATTACGTAGTCAATTAAAATCACAACATGGCATATTAAATTCTAATAATATTAAAGCGTTATGCGCACAACTCAATGTGTCTGATGATGCATTATTACAAGGTTTAGTACCTTTGGCTTCTGAGTATGCTGTTGCGCCGATATCAGATTTTCATGTAGGCGCAATTGTTAAAGCACTTGATGAAAACGATGAGGTAAACTTTTACTTTGGTGCAAATGTAGAGTTTGATCATCAAGCATTGAGTTTAGTGGTTCATGCAGAGCAATCGGCTATAAATAACGCATGGTTAAACGGCGCCAAAAAAATAGTTAAAATAGCGATTAGCGATGCACCGTGTGGGTATTGTCGTCAGTTTATGAACGAACTCGCTGATGCGAAAGAGTTTGATATTTTATTGCCAGAGCAACACTTTAAATTGGCAGAATTACTGCCGCACTCGTTTGGCCCTACCGATTTAGGTAACGCGTTTAGCTTGTTTAATCCAGAGCCTCACCAGCAAGTATTTGCAAATGATCAACTAGATGAAAAACTAGCAAGTACAGCATTAAACGCATACGTACCCTATAGTAAAAACTTTAGTGCAGTAAAAATTAGTACATTTGAAAATGGTGATTTTTACGGAAGTTACGCAGAAAACGCAGCATACAGCCCAAGCTTGTCGCCACTGCAAAGTGCACTTAGCCAATTATTTATCGCAGGGCTTAGCTTTGATGAGCAGACGGTAAAAGGTATTACACTTTTAGAAACCGCAGGCCATGAAAACCAAGCGGGTGTAGCACGTGCTGTACTTGCAAGTTTTAAAAATCTACCGGCAATAGAAGTAATTAGCGCTCAGCTAAAATAACCTCTTAAAAACAATAAAGCACAGCCGGAGCTGTGCTTTATTAAAGCGAGTCATTCTATCGAATTAATAACTCACTAACTGCTATAACGTGTATTAATCAAGTAATACTTTAGCCGCTTCTAATACTACCGCTACAGATTTACGTTCAATTTCACCATGGTCAACATTTGGTATTTCTTGGCGAGTACGATTAACAAGTACGCCGGCAACACATGCTGCTTGTAAACCAAGGGCTGCACACATAGTAAATAATGTTGCTGATTCCATTTCGTAGTTCATCACGCCCAGTTTTTGCCACTCTTCGCAGCTACCTTGTAGTGATTTAGGAACGTAACCAGAATGCGTATCGTAACGCTCTTGTCCTGGATAAAATGTATCGCTTGATGCAGTAATACCAATATGAAAATCGATATTTAAGTTTTTACATGCTTGTACCATAGCTTGTGTTGCATAAAAGTCAGACACAGCAGGGTAGCTAAGAGGAGCAAAATGCTGGCTTGCACCGTCTAAACGTACAGACGCTTGGCTAATTAAAATTTCGCCTTCGTTGATATGTGGCTGAATCGCACCTGTTGTACCAATACGTAAAAATTTACGCACGCCAAGTTGTGCTAATTCTTCTACTGCAATCGACGTAGATGGACCACCAATACCCGTAGAACAAACAACCACCGAATGGCCGTTTAGTTGACCTAAGTAAACATGAAACTCACGAGTTTGAGCAAGGCAGGTTGGGTTGTCTAGGAATTGTGAAATGCGTGCAGCACGATCTGGATCGCCCGGTACAATCGCAAGTTTTGCACCTTTAAGATCGTCAATACATAGTCCTAAGTGAAATACCTTTTCCATAGCTAAGCCTTTTTATAATAAATTGTGTCAATCTAGCATCATTGCTAGAAACGTTTATCAAGTACAGGACGATTGTCCGTTTTATCTTAACTCCTCCAATTAAGTCTTAATAATTTTAAGAACTAATTTGATTTATTCATCAACTATGAATATTCAATCAAGTGCTTATATAAGTAGCCTTGTTGCGCTGTTGACATGTTCAAGCAGACATAATAAGTATCAACCAAGCGCGTAACTACAATTAAATAGTTTATGGTAAATGTTCATTAATATTAAATTAATTCAATGGCTTAAATTTGTATTAAGCACGTAAAAGATAACGTGTTTATTTATATTAGGCACAGACTTATTTAGCAAAGTGGAATTTATTTGAAGTTTAGGCACTTTTGGTGATTTTGCATAACTAATCAAAAGTAATTAGCTACGTACAGAATAAAAATCGAAGGAGTTTATTATGAGCACACAATTTGAAGCATTTAAAAACAAAGTTGAGCACTGTTTGTGCGCACCGGGTGATGGCGTATACACAGTAAATACTGCAAAAGAGCGCAAAGCCGCACTGCGTAATAAGCTTTATGGGCAAACTGAAAACGTTGATAATTTGTGGCGCGAGTCTTTAAATGAATTACCAAATTCTCCACATAAAGCCGTTATGTTAGGTATTAGCTCAGACTGTGGCGGTGGTATTTTACGCGGTGCAAACTGGGGGCCACTGTTTGTGCGCTCAGCTTTAATTGATCAGCAACCGCAGTGTCACTCGTTTGATTTAGGCGATGTACGTGTAATCCCACATTTACTTCATGATAAATACCTAAATGATGCAACCATTTCTAATTGCCAAAAAGCCCTATACGGTAATGAAGATAACGACTATTACGTAAGTCCGTTATCAATCACAGAGGATGTATGCGACAGCTTTTACGCGACATTTAAAGATAAAGGGATATTTGGTATTGGTGGCGATCACTCAATTAGTTACCCACTTACCAAAGCGTACTTAAAAGCAAAACGTGAGCAAGGTAAGCGTACCGCTATTATTCACTTTGACGCGCATACCGATTTACTTGTTGAGCGCCTAGGCATAGATTTATGTTTTGGCTCTTGGTGTACACATATTTTAGAGTTTTTACCGGCACCACATCATTTAATACAATTTGGTATACGCTCAAGTGGCAAGCCTAAAGCGCACTGGGAAAGTACCTTTGGCGTTAAGCAACATTGGGCACATGAAATCATTGAGCGCGGCGCAGCAGCGGTTGCTGCCGACGCTATTGCACAATTAAAAGCTGATAACGTTGATGAAGTATACGTAAGCTTTGATATTGATGCGCTTGATGCAGAGTTTGCATCTGCCACAGGTACGCCAGAGCATAACGGTTTAACACCACAGCATGCGCTTGATATTTTATCAGCCATTGCGGATGAGTTTCCGATTACAGGTGCTGATATGATGGAAATAGCGCCATTTACCGACAGCTCTTTAGTGGGTCAATCAAGCTCTGAAACGACACTTAGAGAAGGCGCTAAAATTTCAGCCTTTTTAATTAGTGCGATGAACAAGTAAGCTGTAGGAGCTATAAATACTAGCACTATCAGCGTATAAGTGTGCATTACATGACTAAAAACTAGCAGTTCATAAAGCCTCAGCTATATTTATTAAATACTTATAATGAGTTAGTTGAGGCCTTGCTAAATGAAATTATTGATCTTTTTATTGTTCATTAGCTGTATTAAAGTTGATGCAACTGAAATCACAATAGTAACGGAAGTATTTCCGGACTTTCAGTATCTCAATGAAGATAATAAACTCGTTGGCCGTTCTGTCGATAAAGTTCATAAAGCGCTAGAAGGCACTGGTATAAAATACACTATGTTGGCGCATAGTTGGGCCATATCTTACAATGCAGCGCTACGCGATAAAAATACCTGTATATTTTCAATTGTTCGATTACCTAATAGAGAAAGTAAGTTTAACTGGGTAGGTGAACTGGAAAGCTTTGATTCAGCCATTTATGGTCTAAAATCTAGAGGTATAAAGTTAAATACTCTCAATGATGCTAAAAAATATAAAATAGCAGTACTGCGTGATAACTTTAGTCATCACTATTTGCTTGAGAGGGGCTTTAGTGAGAACAAGCATTTATTACTCATCGATAGCCTAGATAAAATAGATAAACTCATAAGCACTCGTCACCATATACTTGATTTTGTTATCCTCAACAAAAAGCAATTTAACTACCGAGTTAAAACAGAGCCTAGGCTTGAGCTACTCGAGCCATTACTAAATCTAAATACAGCTCAATCTCCATTATTTTTTGCTTGTAATATAAATATGGATCCGGCCTTAGTTGTTCAATTAAAAGTCGCCTTTAAAGGCAATTAAACAGTTTAAAAAAACAGTTTAATCAATGTAACCTCATGAAATTAAATTACTTTAATATATTTTATAAATATAAATTGCCGCATTTTAAAAACCGATTATAATCCAGCTGCTTTTTGTTTAAAAAAGCACTAACTTTTTGGAGCATTAAATGGGTGATTTAATCGGGATTAGCTTATTGATCTTGATCAGTGCGTTGTTTGCTATGTCAGAAATAGCAATTGCAGCGTCGCGTAAAATAAAACTGCGAGTAATGGCAGATGAAGGGAATATAAAGGCAGCAGCGGTACTAAAGCTACAAGAAAATCCAGGGGCTTTTTTTGCCATGATCCAAATAGCACTCAACGCGATTGCGATATTGGGTGGTATTGTGGGCGAGCAGGCCTTATCGCCTTATGTTGAAAGTGTGTTGGTATTGTTTTATCAAGGTGCGCATTTAGAAAAAATTAGCTTTTTATTCTCATTTTTTACTATTACATCCTTGTTTATATTGTTCGCCGATTTAATGCCAAAGCGTTTAGCGATGATCATGCCAGAAGCGGTCGCTGTTAGAGTGGTTACAATAATGCGCTGGGTTACCTTTGCATTAACCCCGCTGGTGATGTTTTTTAATGGTGTCACTAACTTTGTGCTGCGCTTATTTAAAGTACCCGCTGAGCGAGAAGACAATGTGACAACTGAGGACATTGTTGCCATGATGGAAGCAGGTGCTGCATATGGCAGTTTACAAAAGCAAGAGTATGAACTCATTGGCAATGTGTTTGACCTAGAAGCGCGATTTTTATCAAGCGTAATGACGCCACGCGACCAAATTGTATATTTTGATTTAAACGAATCTAGCCATGATATTGCGACTAAAATTATTGACCATCCTCATAACCACTTTTTAGTGGTGTCAGGAAATTTAGATAAGTTGCATGGCTCTGTTGAATCTAAAGATATTTTACGACAAGTATTAAAGGGCGAAGCTGCCAATATAAACGATGATCTCATTGATAAAGATGTTTTTTACTTACCGGAAACATTAAGCCTATCAGAAGCTTTAAATGCGTTTAAAAGCGCAGCAAAACCATTTGCTGTTGTCGTAAACGAATATGCGCTTTCGGTGGGCATTGTAACGGTAAAAGATTTAATGAAAGGGTTTATGGGTGATTTAATTACTCATCAAGGCGACGAATTAATCATAGAACGCGATAAAAATTCATGGCTTGTAGATGGCTTAACCCCAATTACCGATTTAGCAAAAGTACTTGATATAGAAGAATTTCCTGATCAGATGCACTATGAAACGGTCGCTGGCTTTTTAATTTACAATATGAAGCGAATACCTAAACGCGCGGAGCATTTAACTTTTTCAGGCTTTAAGTTTGAAGTTGTTGATGTAGAAGGAATTAGGGTAGAGCAGTTGTTAGTTTCAAGGGTTATTAACCCGCAGAGTGCTAATATCCTTTAAAATAAGGTGTGCGCTTTAGTTTTTATATAAATAGCCAAGCTGTATTTGCTTGGCTTTTTTGTGTCTGTTAAAAACTTCGTTTCTAAAATGAGATATTATTTCAATATGTTAAGTTGTTTTATTTTCATACAGTCTTGATTCTATTTTCATCTAATTAACATTAAATGCAACCTAAGACGTATATTGTACTGAGGAGTGTAAGTTTGTGTAAATTTCTTCTAATTAAGATTCATTATCAGCGCGTTTTAATTTAGAATGATCGTTCACTCTAAACTAAAAGGTATTTAACATGCAGCGTTCCCGCATCGCTTTATTTGTATTGTCAGCCCTCGTCGGTTCTGTTGCTTTAACTGGTTGCGATCAGGCTGCTGAGCAGTCACAAGCTTCAGCTCCTAAAGCTGTACCAGTGGGTGTACTTACATTAAAAAGCCAAGCGCTTACTCTCAAAAAAGAACTTCCTGGTCGTATCAGTGCATTTCAAATTGCTGAAATTCGCCCACAAGTAAGTGGTATTGTGCAATCTCGTTTATTTGTAGAAGGTAAAGAGGTTAAACAAGGCCAGGCTCTGTATCAAATAGACCCTGCGACATTTGAAGCAGACTTAGCAGCAAGTGAAGCAAGTGTTGCACGTGCTCAGGCGAGTATTTCAAGTAGTAAAGCTAAAGCATCTCGTTTTAGCGAGCTTTTAAAAATAAAAGCGGTAAGTCAGCAAGACTTTGATGAAGCAGATGCTGCATATAAACAAGCAAAAGCAGAATTATTAACGGCTAAAGCGCAGTTGAAATCGGCGCAAATTAACCTTGATTACAGCCATGTGTCGTCACCAATTAGTGGTCAAATTAGTAAATCAAGCGTAACAGTAGGTGCATTAGTAAGTGCCAATCAAAGTACTGCACTTGCTACAGTGACTCAGTTAGATCCAATTTATATCGATTTAACACAATCAAGTAATGAGCTTACCAAACTTAAAAAAGCAATATCATCAGGTGCTCTAAGTGTTGATTCGACTAGCCAAACTGACGTTGAACTTATTATGGAAGATGGTTCTGTTTATCCTCATAAAGGCACATTGCAGTTTTCTGAAGTGACAGTTGATCCAAGTACTGGCTCAGTAATACTACGTGCTAAATTTTCAAACCCAGAAAAATTATTACTGCCAGGCATGTATGCCCGAGCTTCTATTGTGGAAGGTGTTAAGGCGGGTGCTATTTTAGCTCCGCAACGTGGTGTTAGCCGTAATTCAAAAGGCGAACCAACAGCAATGGTTGTCAGCAAAGACAACACAGTAGAAAGCCGCGTATTAAAAGTAGATAGAACGATTGGTTCTGATTGGCTTGTTACTGATGGCTTAATGGATGGCGATAAGTTAATAGTTGAAGGTTTACAAAAAATCCGCCCTGGTGCACCAGTGAATCCATCTGAAATTCAATCGTCTGCTAAAGCCGATCAAGCGCAATAACGGAGAGTTTTAATGTCACGATTTTTTATCGATAGACCGATATTTGCTTGGGTACTCGCTATTGTAGTGATGCTTGCAGGTATTTTGGCGATTAGGAGTTTACCTATTTCGCAGTATCCTTCAATTGCACCACCTGCAGTGAGTATTACTGCAACGTACCCTGGTGCATCTGCACGTACACTTGAAGATACGGTAACGCAAGTTATTGAGCAAAAAATGAAAGGACTTGATGGCCTGCTTTATATGTCATCTACGTCTGAGTCGAGTGGTTCTGCTACGCTTACACTTTCGTTTAGCGCTGAAACTGACCCTGATATTGCACAAGTTCAAGTGCAAAATAAGCTAGCGACAGCGACTCCACTATTACCAGAAGCCGTACAAAGGCAAGGTGTTGTAGTTGCAAAGTCAGCGCGTAACTTTTTAATGGTTTATGCTTTTGTGTCTAAAGATGGCAGCATGACCAATATTGATATTGGTGATTATGTTTCATCAAACGTGCAAGATATTGTCTCGCGTGTTGAAGGCGTAGGTGAAGTGCAGCTGTTTGGTTCTCAGTACGCGATGCGTATTTGGTTAGACCCTTCAAAGTTACAAAATTATAAGCTGACACCTGCTGATATTAGTGCATCAATTAGTGCGCAAAATGCACAAGTATCTGCCGGTCAACTTGGCGGTATGCCTGCCGTTGATGGTCAGCAACTTAATGCAACAGTAACAGCGCAAAGTCGATTACAAACGCCAGAGCAATTTGAACAAATATTGGTTAAAACCAATCCAGATGGCTCTTTTGTACGTCTAGAGGACGTTGCTAGAGTAGAGCTTGGCGGTGAAAGCTACCGCGTTGTTGCTCGTTACGATGGACAACCGGCATCAGGATTAGGTATTAAATTAGCCAGTGGTGCTAACGCACTTGATACTGCCGCTGGAGTTAAAAAAGCAATTGAAGAGCTAAAACCGTTTTTCCCTGAAGGGTTAGATGCTGTTATACCTTACGACACAACGCCGTTTGTATCGTTATCTATCGAAAAAGTTATTCACACCTTAATTGAAGCTGTTGTACTTGTTTTTGTAGTTATGTATTTGTTCCTACAAAACTTTAGGGCAACACTTATACCAACAATAGCAGTGCCAGTGGTTTTACTAGGTACGTTTGGTATTTTGTACACCTTTGGTTATTCAATAAATACGCTAACGATGTTTGCGATGGTACTTGCCATAGGGTTATTGGTAGATGACGCAATCGTTGTTGTAGAAAACGTTGAGCGCTTAATGACCGAGGAAAAACTCTCGGCACTTGAAGCTACGCGTAAATCTATGGATGAAATTAAAGGCGCGCTGGTAGGTATTGCCATGGTGCTTTCTGCGGTATTTATCCCAATGGCATTCTTTAGTGGCTCTACCGGTATTATTTATCGTCAGTTTTCTATAACACTGGTATCGGCGATGGGGTTATCTGTTTTAGTTGCTCTTATTTTAACGCCTGCATTGTGTGCAACGCTTTTAAAACCAAGCCATGTACATAACAATGAGACGTTATTTGGCCGATTTTTTACAGGCTTTAACCGTGGTTTTGATAAAACAAATTCAGGTGCACAAAGCTTTGTAGGCCGTATGCTTACACACTCTAAACGCTACTTACTTATTTATGGCGTGATTGTGGGCGGTATGGTTTATGTATTCTCAAGCTTGCCAACGGCATTTTTACCTGACGAAGACCAAGGTATTTTGTTTAACCAAGTTTCATTACCGGCAGGCTCTACAACACAACAAACGCTTGAGGTTGTTAAGAAGGTAGAAAATCACTTTTTAAACGATCAATCTGAAGCTGTGAATGGTATTTTTACCGTTACTGGTTTTAGTTTTGCAGGCTCTGGCCAAAACTCAGCAATTGCCTTTGTTAACCTTAAACATTGGGATGAGCGTCAACGTGACGAGTTATCTGTTCAAGGTGTTGCAGGTAAAGCGATGGGCTACTTTTCAACGATAAAAGAAGCGTTTGTGTTTGCATTCCCGCCACCTGCAATTGTTGAACTGGGTACTGCTAATGGCTTCAATATTTTCTTACAAGACCGTGTAGGCCTTGGCCATGACGCACTTTTGGCGGCACGAAATCAGTTATTAGGTTTAGCAAGCCAAAGTCCAATTTTAGCGGGCGTACGTCCAAATGGACAAGAAGATATGCCAGAACTACAACTTGATACAGATTTGGCAAAAGCCGAAGCGCTTGGCGTGTCGCAAAACGATATTAACAGTACACTTTCGACAGCATGGGGTAGTAGTTATGTGAATGACTTTATTGACCGTGGTCGAGTTAAAAAAGTGTATATGCAAGGTGATGCACAATCGCGCATGGTGCCTGAGGATCTAAATAAATGGTATGTGCGCAATGACAATGGCGATATGGTGCCGTTTTCAGCGTTTGCTAGTGCCTACTGGACGTATGGTTCGCCACGTTTAGAGCGTTACAATGGTTTTTCAGCAATGGAAATTCAAGGTAGTGCAGCGCCGGGTTATAGTACAGGCCAAGCAATGGATGAAATGGAGCGTTTAGTTAAACAATTACCTAATGGTATTTCGTCTGAGTGGACCGGTATTTCATTCCAAGAGCGCTCAAGTAGTGGTCAAGCACCTTTACTATATGGCTTATCGCTATTGTTTGTATTTTTATGTTTAGCTGCACTTTATGAAAGTTGGTCGGTACCGTTTGCGGTAATGATGATTGTGCCACTGGGTATATTTGGTGCAATTATGGCAGCGCTAGGCGGTGGCTTATCTAACGATATTTACTTGCAGGTAGGCTTGTTGACCACCATTGGTTTGGCATCTAAAAATGCGATACTGATTGTAGAGTTTGCGATTCATAAAATGGATGATGGGCTTGGCTTAGTTGATGCGGCTATTGCAGCTGTACGCTTACGTTTACGTCCAATACTTATGACTTCGATGGCCTTTATTTGTGGTGTTTTACCGCTTGCTATTGCCTCAAGTGCGGGTTCTGGTGCGCAAAATGCGTTAGGTATTTCGATTATTGGCGGCACACTCGCATCATCAATATTAGTTGTTGTATTTGTACCGTTGTTCTTTGTGTTAGTTCGCCGTGTATTCCCTGGTAAAACTAACGAGACAACAAAGGAGAGCGCAGAATGAGCATTAAAACATTCAGCCTAAGTGCAATTGCTTTATTGGTGCTAAGTGGTTGTCAATTAGCGCCAGAGCAAAAAGACCTTGCTCTACCAGTATCTGATGCTTATGCATCAGGTACTGAGCAAAGCGCTGCGCAGCAATTAAATTGGCAGCAGTTTTTTAATGATGAAAAGCTACAAACCTTAATTACGCAAAGCCTTGAGCACAATAAAGACATGCAAATTGCAGTGCTTAATGTGCAGCGTGTTCGTGGTTTGTATCAAATCGAAGATTCTGCTTTGTATCCGTCGCTTGATTTAAATGCTTCTGGTACGCGCCAGCGTTTACCGGCTGATTTGTCGGGTACTGGCGATGCAGCTATTAGCTCGCAATACAGTGCAACAGTGGGCATTACGTCTTACGAGTTAGATATTTGGGGCAAAGTACGCAATCAATCAGCGCAAGCACTCCAAAATTTATACTCTACAGAGCTTAGCCAATACAGTACGCAGGTGTCTTTAATTTCAGAGTTGGCAAATGCGTGGCTTAGTTACGCGACGGACTTACAACTGCTAGAGCTTGCAAAAGAAACGCTCACCTCTCAGCAAGAGTCATTATCGCTTACGCAAAAAAGTTTTGATTTAGGTGCAACTTCTTCAATTACCCTTGAGCAGCTTAGAAGTACAGTTGCTACAGCAAAAGTAGACATAGCAACGTACAAACGTTTGTTAAAGCGTGATAAAAGTGCCCTAGATTTATTAGTGGGTAAATCTGTTTCAGCTGATTTACTGCCTAGTAAAGACCTGACTAACTTGATCAGTATGCCAGAAGTGCCGGTCGGTTTACCGTCTGACCTGTTATCGCAACGCCCTGATATTAAAGCCGCTGAGCATTTAATGCTTGCTGCAAATGCCAATATTGGTATTGCACGTGCAGCGTTTTATCCAAGTATTAGCTTAACAGCCAATGCCGGGTCTGCTTCAAGTGATTTAAGTGGCTTGTTTGATTCAGGCTCGGGTACATGGAGTTTTGTGCCGTCAATTAGCCTACCTATTTTTAATATGGGACGTAACCAAGCAAATCTTGATGTAGCAAAAGCTGATCAAGAAATTGCAGTGGCTACTTATCAGCAAAAAATTCAAAATGCGTTTCGCGAAGTTGCCGATGCACTTGCTGATAGAGAAGGTTACCAAGAGCAATTAAGTGCCCTTGATATGCTTATAAGTAGCCGACAAATCACATTTGATTTATCAAAAATGCGTTACGAAAAAGGCGCAGATAGCTACTTGCAAGTACTTGATGCTCAGCGTACATGGTACGGCGCGCAGCAACAGTTAATTTCGGGTCAGCAAGCGTATCTTGCAAGCCAAATTAACTTGTACAAAGCGCTTGGTGGCGGATGGAACGTAACCAGTGAAACAGCTCAGGAAGAGAAATAATATTTGCGGCTTTTAAAGCCGCATTACATATTTATATAGCGAGACTATTTATAGCTCTTGCTTTACTGAGTTTATGACTTGGTAGTGGAGTTGAACATGAAGCCTAAAGCAAAAAGGCAAACAGATCCCGCGATAGCACTGGCTAGGCGCGAACAAATACTAACAGCTGCTGCAGAGTGTTTTCGCCGAAAAGGTTACCACGGTGCAGGCATGGCTGAAATATCTAAAACGGCAGGGATGAGTGCGGGCCATATTTATAATTACTTTGAAAGTAAAGAAGCCATTATAGAAAGCATTATTGAAAAAGACATGGAAGAAATGTTTTCTATCTTCCAACAGTTTGAAGATCACCCAGGTGATGTTTTAGCAGCTCTTTTAGATGGCTTAAACATTGGTGTGCAAAGGCACATGGACACAGGGGCATGTGTAGTTGATTTAGATATGATGGCTGAAGCAGGTCGAAATGTTAAAGTAGCTTCATTGCTACGTGATATGGATACTCAAGCACGCGGGCGCATGAGACAGCTTTTAACTAGCGAGCGAAGTGCGCTCAAAGACATTGATGAGCTTGAACTTGAAAGTCGAATTAATGTTATTTTTTCGATGATGGCAGGGTTATTACTTAGAAAGTTACTCTACCCAGAGTTAACCGAAGAAACAGTACTAATAGCGCTTCGCCCGGCGATGAAAACATTACTGATGCCATTTGATAAAGCGCAGTAACGCTCAAAATAAATAACCAAAAGTAAGCTAGCCAATACTTTGGCTAGCTTTTTTATTTTAGTCTATTTAAAATCGCTCGATTGACCACTGAAGTGCAATGATTGCGATAGCAACGGAGCCCATTGGCATTAACCACTTTTTATACCAAGTGTAGTGTCGTACATAAATGAGTATTGGTAAGGCTACTAGTAAGATACTAAGTTGACCGATTTCGACGCCTAAATTAAACGCCAATATACTAAGCAGTTGATAGTCGCTCGACAAGCCAAGCTCGCCAAGTACGCTCGCAAATCCCATCCCATGTAGTAAACCAAAAGCAAAAGTAAGCCAACCTAAACGAAGTACCAACGGCCACACATTATTTAATGCTGCAAATAAAACCGATATAGCAATTCCAAGCTCTACCCAGCGGCTATTTGGTGAGACTAAGTTCATAGCTGTTGCGGTAAGCGTAATAGAGTGCGCAAGCGTAAACGCGGTTACTATCCATGCTGTGTGTTTAATAATTTGTTTTTTAGAGCTAATACCTTGCCATGCTTTATCGCTGCGTTTTAAAACACAGGTAAGTAACAGGGCGATTAAAAATAAAATATGATCAATACCAATCCAAATATGTAAAACACCCTGATACACGTATTGATTAAACGTACTTAAATAACTTGTTTGCTCAAAGCTGAACGTTTGTTGTGCCTCGTTGATATTAAATACACGAGATACACCGTTTATATTTACGATGGATTTATGATTGGCATCGGTATTAAAAAAAGCAGAATAAGAAAGAGAAATTGCTTCATTGTCATCACAACTAAACAGCAGCGGAATAACCAAATAAGGCTGATTAAAATGGTTATCTAGCTGATAGATACCTTCACTTTTTAAAGGGCATGATTGCGCGTTTTGCGTGATATTTAAATTTTCTTCAATGAAGTTATTAATTGAGCTGCGTTTTGCTTTTATTTCTGTCCACGAAATTTGCCCGTTTTTATCTAAATCCAGAGGAACTGCGTGCTCTAAGTCGGCTATATTAATTTGCCAGGTACCCGTGTATTGGTTTTTGTTGGTGTCGTTATTGTTCTCGCTATTTAAGGTTATATAACTTGTACTTAGTTGATGGGCAAAGCTGTAAGTTGAAAAAATGCACAGCATTAAAGTGAGTATAAATAGATAAGGCGTTTTCATAGTGTGTCTCGTTGCATCGCTTTTGCTTGAATAAGTAATTGCTCATCGGTGCTCATTTTAGCCTGTTGCCAATTAATATGAGCCCAGTAAAGTGCTTTTTCGCGATTTGGTTGTACATCAAGGTAATATTTAGCTAAGTCACTTGCATGAAAAGAATCTTTGCGAAGCTCTCGTAGTGTAACTCTTTGCGCCATTGTATTTTGCCATTTTTTATCGCGTTTATTTAGTTTTTTTTCTGCGATTGAAAGTCTTAGCAAAATAGCATCCTCTAAATTACTTTTATCAGGAAGCAGTACGCTTAATGTATTTAATACTTGTTGTGGTTGATTTAGAGCAATTTGAATATCGGCCCATAAAACAATTAGGCTCACAGGGGCTTGAACTAAATCTACACTTTGTAAGTGAGACAATGCTTGTTTGTAGTTATTTAAACGATAGCTCATTTCACTTAAAACATGGTTTGTAGCTAGGCTAGTTTGATTATTATTTATAATTTTTACTAATGCTTGGTAGCTGTCTAAAACGCTTTCATGTTGGCTTTGTACATCGAGTACACAGGTGCTAGCAGTAATAGTGCTTACTTGCCCAATTAAGGCTACGCAGTGTTTTTTTGCTTGTGCGAACTTACCTTGAGTCATAAATATATTGGCTAGCAATAAATGGCTATTACTATGCTGTGGCTCTTTAATCAAAACGTTGTTAGCAATATCAATAGCTTCGTTGAAAAGGTGCTCTTTTTGTAAAACGCGAGCATATAAGTAACCAATTTGAGATGAAGGTGTTTGTTTATATAGCTGGGCTAAACGGGTTTTAAGTAGCCCCTGTAAGCGCTCTGTTTGGCCGGCATATTGGCTGTTAGTGACTAATGTATTTATCTCGTCAACAGAGAGGGAAGCACTAAGCGTTGAATTACTTTTAGCAATAACTGCATCATCTTTTGGGGTAAAAGGCGCAGCGCTTAACGCAAGGGGTGTTAGGCATAAAGTAATAAATGCGACGGACTTAAAAATTGATAAATGCATTATAAATATCCTTTGAAAAAAGCCATCCATGGCCTGTCAGCTTAATTACTTGGTTAGTTACCGTTTGTTGAAATTAATCCATCAACATCGGTATCGGTGTTTGTAAACACCCGACCGTTAACAGTTAACGGCTCTGCATTTGGGGCTTGATTAAATGCATCGGTTGCAAATTGAGCAAAGTCGACTTGTAGTGCGTCAATTGTAATGTTCACTGTTGCAGTTACTTGCGAATTAACGCCATCACTTACACCAAACATAAAACTATCTGAACCTGTCACTTCTTTATTCGGTGTGTAGGTAAAGTTACCATCGCTATTAACGGTAACAGTTCCAAGAGTTGGCTCACTTGTTAACGAGTAAGTCAGTGAATCGCCATCATTGTCGGTTGCGCTAAGCATATCGGTAATGCTTACTTCAGTTTGTGTAGTTAGTATTGCATCACTTGCTGTAGGCGCTGTGTTTACAACCGGAGTAGGCTGTTTTTTATCATCATCGCTACTACATGCTCCCAATGTTAATGCACTGAGGAGAACACAAATATGGGTAGTTTTTAAATTACGCATTATTTTACTCCTTATTTAGAGCCAGCAAGCGGTGTTGCAAGGTATGGGAATGATGAATCCATCATTGTTGCATCAATAGGTGCGCCGTCTGTAAATGGCACTGTGCCTGTATTAGCATCCTCTGGTGCACAAAGTCCTAAATCAGTGTCTTCACCATTTACAGGAATAGGATGACATAAACGACCCATCACAACACGAAGTGCAATATCAACCACATCATCACCCGGGCGACGACCATTTGGGAAGCCGGCTAAATCATTACCCGCTACACCAAATGCAGATTGATCAGCTTGCGCTGTTGCTGCAATGCCTGTATTTAAACGTAGCATTTCTGAAGGTGTTACAGTTGCTTGTTGATTAACGCCTGCAAAACCTGTTAAAAATGCAGTGATTAAATCAGTACGCGGGAAGTTTGTGGGTGCCAGTGTTTCTAAGTTTGCGCCAAGGGTCGTATTAACAGCATCTTTAAACAAAATGTTTAATAACTCTGGTAGTGCTGGATGAGATACATAATCTAAAAATGGTGCATCATCTTTAGGGTGAGCAGTAGAGAATGTGTCTTTGTCTTTAATGCCAATTACAAGCTCGTTTACAAGCGGGCTACCCAAGCGTGAAACTTGTGTTAAAGCACCACCATTAACGGCGTTATTAGCAAATTTAGCATTAGGGTTTAATACGCGAGCTTGAGGTAGGCTTGCTGTTGTCCACGAACCTATTACGCCGTTACCTTCACCAACAATACAGCTCTTAGGTATTTCGATAGCAATTGATGTTACGTTTTTATCTGCAAGGTCGTCGTTATCAGCTGATTGTGTTATACCACCTGGAAAACCACCGCCGTCACCAGCACCAGGGGCGCTATCACCCTCTACAGGTACATAGTTAACTAAATCAAATGTTTTACCTAGGTTAACTACAAATGGGTCTTTACGTTGTCCTACAAAAACTTGTGCCATGCTTTCACAGTTAGGAATTGAAACCTGATACACAAATTGGTCAGCGTAAGTTTGGTAATCGCTCATTGAACCAAATGTTTTATTGCCCACATAATCAAGTGGTTTAGAAAATGTACTTGAGTTTGATGCTGTGTTATTTAATACCGTTGTTTCGCCAGTACGCTGCGCGCCGCTAATCATGCTCATTGTGTATGATTCACTAAAATTTGCAGCGCTGTCATCACCGGCAGATACACCGCCTACATTTTTAAGCGGTACAGACACGGTGCGTTGATTACCTTCAGGTCCGACAGTTAATTGCACACCTTGGTTATCATTAGGAAGCATGCTTTTAAAGTTAAACGCAAATGTAATATCTTCAACAGCATCGCCGTCGTTATCTATATGAATGCTGTAGGTAGCATCTGGGTCCATTGCAAAGTAATTAGGACCGCCGTATGCGTCTTGCAGTGGGATATAGTTAGCAATTAATGTTACAAAATCATCACGACCTTGCTCGTAACTATTAAATACATAAAAATCGGTTGAGTCTAAAGTCGGGAAACGGCTTATATTTGGCGCTTCTCTGTGGCTTGATGCTTCACTTGGTGCACTTACAAACGTACTACATATTACTACTGCGAGTATTGATGGAGTTAAAGCTTTCATGACTTTGTCCTTTAGTTTTGATTGAAGTCATAGCTAATAACGGGGCAGGATTTAAATTGGATGCAAAAAAGTTAAATTATTTTTATTTTTTGTTAAAAAAGTTTTGAAGAAGGTTGGCTGCTTTATTTAAGCAGCCAACTTTGGTCATAATAGCAGGGTTATAAAAGTACCAGCTCTGTGGTGTATAGTACCTCAGTAGGAGATCCATTTGGCGAGCCGCCAATAGGTTCTAAGCTCACTGCTAACAATGCAATATCACTTGCGTTAAAACGGTTATCTTTTAATAATATTTTACTGCCTTGCTTGGGAAGTAAACCCAGTGAAATAGGTGCATCTTGCCCTTTTAAAATCATCCACAACTCATAATCTTTGTTAGTTTGGGCAACCAATTGGCTACTGGCTTTAATTGAGAGCCCTTGCTCGTTAACATCAATAAACCATAATGATTGTTTATCTTGATTTTGAACCAAAGCAATTTGTTGAGTGTGCATAACATTGGTACTAGGTTGAATAACCAAAAAGGCTAAAACAATACACGCAGCAGTTGCCACAAAAGACCATGTACGCCAAATTGAAGGCTTGGTATGTATGACTGTTTTACTTGTTTGTGGCCTGTTTTCAATACGCTGTAGTATATTTACCCATACATCGTCACGTGGCGTTTGCGGTGTAATAGCACTCGCTAAGTTGTTTAGGTTTTGCTCCCATAGACTCGTTGCTTCACGTGCTTGATTTGAGTTAAGTAACAGACGCTGAAAACGCTTACGGGCAAGCCCTCTAAGTGTGCCAAGCACGTACTGCCCAGCAAGCGCGTCTAATAGTTCGGGTTTATTATAATTCATAATGTTAAACACCTTTGTAGCTGCATAAGCCCACGCCTGATCCAGCTTTTAACTGTACCTAACGGCGTTTCTATATGATCCACTAACTCGCTATGACTCAGCCCCTTATAATAAGCTAAGTGAATAGCTTGTTTTTGTTGCGGCTCAAGCTGTTCGATACAATTAACCAGTTTTGTTTCTTCATCGTAATTAACGTCAACACTTTCATTTTCATATTCGTCATCGCCTAACGACTGCTCTTTTCGTACTTTGTGATAGCGCAGTGAGTCAAGACTTCTATACCTAACTATACTTATCATCCAACTAATAACGGTGCCTTTAGAGGCGTTATATTCAGATGCGTTATGCCAAATTTTTATAAAAGCGTCTTGTAGTGCCTCTTCCGCATAAGCTCTGTTAGTGAGCATATTTAAACTAATAGCAAAAAGTTTGCCGCTAGTTTGTTGATATAAACTTGAGAAAGCATTTTTGTCTCCTTGTGCTGTTGCGCACAAAAGAGGGAGTAAATCATCGTTATCCATAGGGGTCCTGTTTTTCTTATTATCATTGAGTAAACGGTTGAGAGTGTGATTTGGATGCAAAAAATTTAATTGATTTTTAGATTAGCTGCTTTATACGTTAGTACAAGCAATAACCGATCAGTGTTTGAAATTTAGACGTGTAAGTATAATTTATTCACATGTTTGTAAAAAATGCACAAAGAGCAGATTGCACTTAAATTTATTTTATTATTAACATTACATATCAATAGCTTATGATTTTAATTTGAATTTAAAATGCCATTTATATGGCGTGATATTTGCAAAAGAGTACATAAAGCCGTTTAAATTAAAATTAGAAAATCGGAATTATTTACACAAAGGAGAGACTATGTGGGCTGCAATTGGTTATTCACTTTTAGCATTACTACTTATTTTTATTGGTTGGGAAGTAAACTCTGTTTACTTTGCTATTGTTTTTTATTGGACTGCGCTGTCACTTTTATTAGTGAGTACCGCATATATTTTTAATACAGCAAAAATATTTAGAAAACGTGAAAATGGGGTGATCCCATTTTATATACGTTGGGCGTTTGTGCCATTTTTATTTGGTGTGCAAATTTATAATGCCTGGTCACGTAAGCGCGATAAAGTGCCGCCAATTCAAAAAATAAACGAAAACCTATTTTTAGCTTGCCGATTATTTCCCTCAGACATAGACACATTAAAAGATAACGGAATTACGGCAATTTTAGACGTTACGTGTGAATTTGACGGACTCGAGTGGAGTTCAACACAAGAGAATATAAATTACTTAAACATTCCGGTGCTCGATCATAGTATTCCTACCCATTCTCAGTTAAATCAGGCTATTAATTGGATACATCATCATATTAAAGAAAACCGTCGCGTAGTTGTTCATTGTGCTTTAGGCCGTGGGCGCTCTGTTTTTGTAATGGCGGCTTATTTATTGAGTCAAAACAAAAATGCAGATGTACATGAAGTACTTGCACAAATAAAAGAAACCCGCGAAACCGCAAACTTAAATAAGCATCAACTTCGCCATTTAGCTAAGCGTCATAAAAAAGGCGAGCTGCTGATTAAAAACAAAGCAGTTTTAATTGCAAATCCAGTATCTGGTACACGATTATGGCAAGAAAAAGAGCACTTAATTGTTGCGCGGTTATCGGCCTATTACGATTTAAAAGTACTTACTACTTCACAAGACGTAAACGGTATTGAGCTTGCTAAACAAGCGATTACGCAAAATCCAGACATAATAGTAGCGTGTGGAGGCGATGGTACAGTGGCCGAAGTTGCAAGCGTACTTGTAAATACACAATGTAAGCTAGGTATTATACCAATGGGGACTGCAAACGCACTTGCGCATGTATTGATGGGGATTAGCTCTAAATTTATTCCTGTTGAACAAGCCTGTGATTTAATAATTGATGGTCAAACAAGCACAATAGATACCGCTTATTGTAATAACGAATTAGTACTTTTATTAGCGGGCATTGGTTTTGAGCAATCAATGATTGAAAAAGCAGATAGGGAGTCGAAAAATAAATCGGGGCAACTTGCCTATTTAAACGGTTTTTTTGAAGCCTTTGGTGAGCAAAAATCACAGCTACTTAGTGTAAAACTCGATGATAATGAGCCGAAAGAAATATGTACAAATAGCTTTATTGTGGCTAATGCTGCGCCTTTTACAACGTTATTGGCTCAAGGTGGTGGGCAGCCAGATCATAGTGACGGGCTTCTTGATGTAAATTGGCTAACACCAAATAATGAAAATTCTACGACAATATTGAGTATTGCAGAACTGATGTTCAGCAGTTTAACGCAAACACATTTAGCTATAAATTCGCATCATACAAATGCTAAAAGAGTCGAGGTGACAGGCGAAGGAGAGCTTAAGTACGTACTTGACGGTGAAGTTAAAACTGCTCACAGACTCGTTATTACTATTGAGCCGGCCTCATTAAATGTGATTTGCAAAGAGCAATAAATCGCGCTAGTTACAATTAAAAAAGGAGCTAAATTAGCTCCTTTTTTACATCATTTTTTAATTGATGGCCAAACAAACCCTGTTGTATCCGGCGCTTGAGAAGATGTTTCTCTCGGTGCACCTTTTGGTCTACGAATAGGTTTGTTATTTATAGTGTGAATATAAAGTGCTTCCACTTTATCGCGAGCCCAAGGCGTTTTACGCAAAAACTTTAAACTCGATTTAATGCTCGGTTGATCAGTAAAACACTTAATTTTCACTTGCTCGCCAAGGGTTCTCCAGCCAAGTCGCTGTTCTAACTCAACAAGTATTTGTTCTAACGTTACCCCATGTAAAGGGTTTTTAGGTTGATTATCCATAGCCATACTACTTATTTAAACTGCGTGCATTGTAGCTCAAATCAGCTTTTAGCGCTAATTCACAGTGATTGTTTTAGGAGCGGTTGGGTAAATAGCATTACCTTGTTTATCTATTTTAAGCCAAATGAGTTGACTGCTACTGTGTTGAGGGTTTTTAGCACCGCATAAAAGTGTAAAAGAGTGAATTTGTATTAACGCGCCTTCGCTATAGCGTTTGTTGTCGTACCAACAGTTTGATTCTTCATTTACAAACTGGTTTGCATCAATAATTGAATGGGTTTTAAGGGTTGTTGCTTCACTAAATATTGAATACGATAAGCTGCTAAAACAAAAGCATAGAATTAAAAAGTTACGCATTAGAGGCCTTTAAATAGGGAGGGTTAAAAATAATACATTAAGCTAAAAAACGTGCTAGTGTAAAGTACACAAAGTGATTTTAATTATAAACTTAGTTACTCACAGAACAACTTGGATTCAAATAAAAAGGTGCACACAATGCAATTTAATCAAACAATGATCGAAGAATTCACACTATTAGCGAAGTTTCCTCGCGACAGTAAAATGCAGGGTATTAAATTACATTCAGACGCAGAGCCAAGCTTACTTAGTGCAGCGCAACGTTTATTTGAAAAAGGGATTATAGATAGCCCAGATGGCGGATATTTAACTGATCTGGGCTTAGATTTAATTGAGCACATTACGGTTATTCATAGTGCGCTACAAAGCTAGCTAACCTGAACTCTAGTTAGTTACTGAACTAGCTTAATTTGCATCGGGTTGATTTTGCGGTGCAGCATCATTAAATGCAGCTAATTTATTACAGTGTTCGTAAATAGCTGCAATTTTTGGATAAGCGCTCATATTTACGTTAAAACGAATTGCATTAAATACTTGCGGCACTAAACAAATGTCAGCAAGTGTTGGTTGATTACCAAAACAGTAGTCATCATTTTCGTTTAGCATCAGTTCTATTTTTTCAAAACCAACTTCTATCCAATGTCGATACCACTTATTTTTAGCCTCGTCATCAACACCTAATTCGTTCGATAAATACTTCAGCACGCGTAAATTATTAACAGGATGAATATCGCAGGCAATGGCAAAGCTTAAATTTCTTATTTGTGCTTTTTGCCACGCAGTTCCTGTAATTAATGGCGATTGCGGATAAGTTTCATCAAGCCATTCCAGTATTGCAAGCGATTGTGCTAAAACACCATTATCGGTTTTAAGTGCAGGTAGTAAGCCTTGCGGATTAGTCGCTAAGTATTCTTCCCCAAGCTGCTCCGATTTTAAAAGGTTAACAATAACAAGTTCATGATCAATTGCTTTTAAGTTAAGCGCTATACGCACCCTATAGGCCGCTGATGAGCGAAAGTAGCTGTATAATTTCATAATTAATCCTGTGAACCTGTAAATTGTTTTTTAATAGTACGCCAGCAATCGGTGTAGTTTGGTTGGCGTTCCCTACCTTCTAATGCATATTTTGTCGGTGAAATTATATAGCGCGACTCAAACATAAAGGCCAATGTGTTTTCGTATTTTTGTGGTGTAAGCTCAGCGTTTGACGCTTTTTCAAATACGTCTGCTTCAGGTCCATGTGGCGACATACAATTGTGTAAACTTGCGCCACCAGGTACAAAACCATGCTCTTTTGCATCATACACACCTTTAATTAAGCCCATAAATTCACTCATAATATTGCGGTGATAATAAGGTGGTCGAAATGTATTTTCGGCTACCATCCAACGCGGTGGAAATATCACAAAATCGACATTTGCCATACCCTCAGTAGCAGAAGGAGAGGTTAGCACAGTGAATATAGACGGGTCGGGGTGATCAAAGCTCACTGTATTCATTACATTAAAACGCGATAAGTCGTATTTATAGGGTGAGCTATTACCTGTCCATGCAACAACATCAAAAGGAGAGTGCTTTATTTCACAGCTAAATAAATTACCGTTAAATTTAGAAACAAGCTCAAAGTCACCTTCTTTATCTTCAAAGGCAGCAACGGGGTATTGAAAGTCTCTGTCGTTGGCATAACCGTTGGCACCAACAGGTCCTCGCTCTGCAAGCTCTAACGCATGGCCATAATTTTCACAAATATAACCACGGGCTGTATCATCAATTAAATCAACAGCGAACTTAATTCCTCTGGGAATTACAGCAATTTCACCTGGTTTAATGCTTAACTTACCGCACTCGGTGTGAATTAATAACTCACCTTGCTGAGGAACAAACAACATTTCGCCATCGGCATTGCAAAAGTAACGTCCTTGCATTGACTTATTAGCGACATATACATGAATGCCAATACCAGATTGCCCATTAGCATTGCCATTAGCTGCCATCGTTACCAAGCCATCGATAAAGTCAGTAGGCTGTGAAGGCATATCAATAGGATTCCAACGTAGCATTGTTGGTGGTGTTACGGCTTCAGTGATTGGGGCTGTTCTTATTAGGCCGTTATCAATTGCTTGGTAATCACCTTGTACTACCGAAGGACGAAGGCGGTAAAACCAAGTGCGACGGTTTGAAGCGCGAGGAGCCGTAAAAGCAGTCGAACTAAATTGCTCGGTATATAAATCGTATTTAACCTTTTGCGGGCTAAATTGTCCTATTGGCAATGCCCCGGGTAGCGCTTGTGTTTCAAATTCATTACCAAAACCTGTCATATAACTTAATTGTGTCGCCATTACTGACTCCTGTGAGAGGGGGGTGGTTTAATATTATTTTTATTTCAGTTAAGATACTCTCAAGTGAGACTAATATCAAATGTGCAACTATGCATCTGCGTAAATATTAATGAACACCAAAGTAAACCTTACAAAGCTGGGATAACTAAAAATGAAAATTGATTTAGCAACGTTTTTACCTTATCAATTAACGAATGTAGCAACACGTGTAAGTAACGACTTTGCCGAGGTTTATCAAACTAAGTACGGTTTAAATATTCCCCAGTGGCGAATACTTGCTAATTTAGCGCAGTATGGCCAAAGCAACGCAAAGGATTTATGCACGCAAGCAAATATGGACAAGTCGACAGTGTCGCGCGCGGTAAAAGTTTTAATAGATAAAGGTTTAGTTAGAAGTGAGCTAAATGAGCAAGACAAACGCGCAGCATTACTTGTGCTGAGCCAAGTAGGGCAAAACTTATTTGAAAATATAGCGCCCGATGCACTAAATTGGGAAAAACAGTTACTGAGCACTTTAACCAACGAAGAATACGAAGTGCTAGTGAGTATTTTTGAAAAGTTAAATAACAAATTAAAGGCATAAAAAAGCCCACCAAAGTGGGCTTTTAAAAGATGTTTTAGGTTACAGTTCTAAATTAGAAAGTGTAACGAACACCTACACGCATTTGCCATACAGATGCATCAGTTTGTACTGATGTATTTGCATTATTTCCGTTAAAGCCTGAGTAAACGTAACGGCCTTGATCATCAAGTGATGTTTCGATCATGCTAGCGCCTACGAAAGGACCTTTCTTAAGTACGCCCCAATCATCGTTTAACAGGTTAGTAAGGTTATCAATTACGAAGAACGCTTCACCTTTATGTCCGTCCATAAAACCAGGAAGCTCTTGTGTTAACTTAAAGTTAAACTTAACAAACCAATCTGAGTTTTCAGCGTTACGGCTAGTCGTTTGACCACGTTCTAAACCATTTGATGCGATAAAATCATTGAATTCATTGATATCAGCAGCGCTCATGTCGTAAACAACGTTAGGATCGTTTTCAAGTGGAACATACAATAGTTGGCGGTTACCATTCCAGTTGTTGTCACCAAAAGTACCATCACTTCCATCAAACGTGTAGCTGTATGGTAAGCCTTTATATGCTTCACCAAATAAGTTAAAGCGAGTAGCAAATCCATCAACAAACTCATGACTATAACCAAGAGTCATAGTAAAGCGATGTGGGATTTCGTAATCAGATGAAGCAACACCTGGGTTACCTGGATCAGTTAGTGCAATGTTACCGTAGTTTGAACCAGCTACAGAGCTTGTCATTGGGTTAACATCATCAGAATCTGTGTATGCATAACCAAAGTTAACGCTTACGCCATTATCAAACATCTTGCTTACAGCTAATGAGATAACTGATGAATCACCGCTATCACCGCTAACATTTGTTAGTAAGTATTCGTTTGAACGACCTTCAATTGATTCGTAAATAGGACGACCATCAAACGTAGTTGTACCTGTATCTTGAAGTGCGATGTCACGCATTAATGCAGCATCTTTTTTCTTTGAATATAAGTAATCTAATGAGATTACATATTCGTTTTCAGTTGTGTATGTTGCACCAAGTGAGTATTTCCACTCTGATGGGATTTCAAAGTCTGGGTCAACAGCATTTGCTTGTGAATCACCTGAGCCGATTACAGTATTACCAACCTCATCAAATAATTGCTGAGGAACTTCAAAACCTGGTTTACCACCATTTACATTAGCTGTATTGAATAAATCAATTTTATTATCGTCATCACGAAGTAACGTACCAATGTTTGTAATACCATCATTCGAATACGAGTTAGATAACCAAACGTTAGGATTACCGCCTGAGAACAAGCCAACGCCTGCACGTACTTCAAGTGCGTCTGTAGCGTACCATTGGAAGCCAACACGTGGTTGAATTAAATCAATACCATCAAACGTACTTTGGTTACTGTAGCCATAACGGTCAGTAAAGTTTTGGTTGAAGTTAGGTACGTCATCACTTGTATATTTATCATAACGTAGACCGAACGTGATGTTTGCATCTAAATCAGTGAACGAGTACTCGTCTTGCACGTAAAATGTATGTTGAGCGTATGAAAAGCTCGCAGCAGCATCATTTGGATCATTCGTACCTGCCGCGTTATTGTAGTAGATACGGTCGGCAAGACC
Source organism: Pseudoalteromonas sp. BSi20429 (assembly GCF_000238895.1). Taxonomy (NCBI): domain Bacteria; kingdom Pseudomonadati; phylum Pseudomonadota; class Gammaproteobacteria; order Alteromonadales; family Pseudoalteromonadaceae; genus Pseudoalteromonas; species Pseudoalteromonas sp. BSi20429. Next base: position 65,138 of record NZ_BADV01000035.1, read on the forward strand.
TGCCTCAAAATTATCTATTGAGTCAAAACGATATTCACCTTCAGTATGTTGAACGAATAAGTTAAATACATCTAACTCTTCGAACTCATAACCAGCAGTAATTGTATGCTGATCTAGGTAGTAAGTACCTGCAACTTTAAATGTAGTTGTATCGTAATCTAAGTCATTTGATTGGCGAGAGTCATCTGGACCAATATAAACTGTACCACCATCTTCGGTACGAATTTGCACTTCACCAAAGCTGCTTGCAGCATCTAGTGATTGTACTGTTGCATCAAGCTCAGATTTACCAATACGAACTTCAGTAGAGAAGTCATCTGACCAATCAGAGTAAACAGATGCAATGATTGAAGTGAATTCTGCACTTTGGTCATAAAAGTGATTAGATAGTGATACACGGCTAGAACCAGTATCAGACTGTGAAACAGTATTACCATCGTTGTAGTTATAGATTAAGTTTGCACGGTGATCTTCGTTGATGTTCCAATCTAGTTTAACTAAGATTTTTTCATCTTCAACTGGCATACTTGAAGGCATACCACCTGCATCATAACCGTAAACAGATTGAGAAATACTTTGAATACGAGAAATATCATCAGCAGTTACACTGCCACTGCTTAAACCATCGTAGTTAAACTGTTGAACACCTTCAAGTTTTTCATATGAAGTGAATAAAAATAGTTTATCTTCAATTAGTGGAAGACCTACGTTGAAGCCGTAACGTTTTTCAGTATAGTTACCGTTATCAACGTCATCACCTTCAATTTTATCACCCTTGAAAGAGTCACTAGTGTAATCATAGAAAACAGCGCCATGAACATCATTGCCACCAGATTTGGTTACTGCGTTGATGTTACACGATGTAAAACCACCGTATTGAACGTCAAACGGTGCAAGTTCAGCTGAAACTTGTTCAATTGAATCGAAAGAGAAAGGGGCGCGAATAGTAGGGTAACCATTTGAGCTTAAGCCGAAGTTATCGTTCATACGAACGCCGTCTAGCGTTAAGCTATTGTAGCGAGGGTTACCACCACCACAGTTAATTGAACCACGGCTGTCATCAATTGTGATACGCGGGTCGATACGAATAATGTCTTTTAAATCACGGTTAATAGCTGGCGTATTTTCAAGATCAGTTAGCGTAAATGTAGACGCCGGACCAGTACCACCAGACATAGAGCTAATTGGCGCGCCAGAAACTACAATTTGTTCCATGCTTGATTGTGACTCAAGAGAAACATTTACTGGGTAATCGTTACCAATATTAAGAATAATGTTATTGAATTCTTGGTCTGCATATACATCTGAATCAACAACCACTTTATAAGGACCGCCAACTCGCAGGCCTTTAGCTGTGAAATAACCAGCGTCATTTACTTCAGTTGTTTTTACTGATCCAGAAGGCACGTGTAAAATTGTTACTTTAGTGCCGGCTGCTGGGTTGCCGTTAGGCCCCATTACTTGACCTTTAATTGCAGAGGTCGTTTCGTTAGCCATTGCAGCGCCACTTACACCAACACATGCTGCAATAGCAAGTGAAAGAGCTGTTTTGCGTAATTGAGTTTTCATTTAATTTTCCCGTGTAGTTATTAATTAAATTTTTATATTTTTATTTTAAAATTTTGCAAAATAAACAGTTGAAGTTCATTTATTCAAAATCCGTTACTAGTGTACCTTATTTATTCGTTACAAATAAAATACAACTGCAATATATTTTTAATAAATAGTACTATTTTTGTCTATTTGAGTGTTTTTTTGAGCAATAACTCTATATCGGGGTATATATTACGTGGGCTTTATGACAAACATGTGAAATTGGGGTGTGAAAAACAAAAAACCCATTACAATTTTGCAATGGGTTTTGTTAACAAATAACTTAATGTGTTATTACTTACCTATTAAGACTTAAAACTTGTAGCTAATACCAACTTTAGCCTGCCAAGCTGATGACGATGAACTGATTTGCGAGTAATTACGCACATCCGCACCGCCAAAACTGTTGTCTATTTTATATCTACCTTGATCATCAAGACCACCAAAGTCATAAATAGTTTGGTTAGAGTAACCTAAGCGTTTTTCTACACCCCAATCGCTGTTTAGAAGGTTTGCGAAATTATCAATCATTAGATAAACCTCACCAGTGTGACCTTCAGCAAAGCCAGGTATTTCTTGCTTAATGCTAACGTCCATTGTAGTAACCCAAGGTTGCGTTGCTGTATTTTTACCTAAGATCCCACCACGTTGAGATATACCAGCACGCTCTAATAACGGTTCTAACTCAGCCCAAGTCATTTTAGAATCAGCCCAATTTACATTCGGATCATCAGCACCTGTAGGGATATAAGGTAAGTAAGCACCATTAGTGAATAAAGAGCTAGTATCACCTAAGTCTTCATCTTTATACATATTCATTGTGTAACTAAATGGGCGACCTGAACGACGTTCAAAATAAACATTGAACTTGGTTGCATATCCTTCAAAAAATTCAGTGTTATACGCTAAGTTAATTTTAAAGCTGTGCTCAACTTCGTAAAAGCCACGTGCTGCAATATCTTCATTACGATTTACTGTAATATTGTGCTTATAGTTACCTTCTGCCTGAGAAGCTGAACCTGCTGATGACTCGGTAACATCTTGGTGAGCATAGCTTGCCGATACAAACAGGCCATTGTCCCATTGTTTAGCAATACCCGTTGAAATAATAATTGAACGACCATCATCCGATGAATTAGTCATTTCTATGTCAACATTATCGCCACTGTAAATACTTTGATTGATAACACGTTCGCCGTCCGCTGCTAAGCCTACTGGATTAATAGACGAATTATGCCATACCGCTTCATTCTCTTTTTTATGGTAAGCAATTTCTGCTTGCCATTTAAAGCCATCACCTAATAGTTCAGAATCAAACTCATATTCAAAACCTATTTGGGTGCGAATGCTTGAAGGCAATTTAAAGTCAGGGTCGATATACGCAACGCTACCAGCACCTTGCTCTAATGTATTTTTTATTTCATCAGGAACCTGAGTGATATCAGCTGTGTTATTTGCATAGTAATCATTAATTACATCGTTTTGTGCTGATACTAAAGTAATGCCATCACTTTGGAATGAATTGTTATACCAAACATTTGGAATACCGCCTTGGAAACGACCAATACCACCATTAATAGTAAGCGCTTCTGTTACGTAGTACTTAAAGCCAACACGAGGAAGAATAATGTCTAGACCATCAAGATTTTCTTGGTTAGTAAAGCCATACGTATTAGCAAAATTCTCATTTAGAGTTGGTTTATCATCAGATGATAAGCGCTCATAACGAATACCTGCTGTAACTTCTAAATCGTCACCTACATAAAAAGTATCTTCTATGTAAAGCGCTAGCTGGTTACGTCTTACATCATATGCTGTATCAGCTGAATCATTAGTGTAAGCATTTTGATAAGAGAAATCATAAGAACCAATCTCACGGTTTTCAAAATTTTCTAAGCTATCAAACTTCCACGTTCCAAGAGAGTTTTGAGCAAACAAGTTATATAAACGAAGTGACTCGTACTGAGCTCCAAAGTTTATTTCATGCTCATCCATTAAATACGTAGCGTCTAACGTAAAAGTTAGATTTTGTGTTTCTGAACGGTTTGCATGGCGGTATTGATCTGTACCAAAGTTGTAAGAAGGACCATTTCGACCGTCTTCCTCAACAGTAATGCTTCCTAAGTTAGAGCGAGTTGCGCTATCAGAGGTAACATCTTTATACGACACACCAATTTCTGTTGAAAAGTTTTCAGTCCAATCAGAGTAAAGCTTAGATGAAAAGTTATTAAACTTAGTTACGTATGCATAAGTGCTTGAAACTAAGGCTATATTATCACCGCCTGTGCTAGAGTTACGCTCATCTTGGTCGTCTTGCCATTGATAAGTGAAATCTAAACGGTGGTCATCACTTGCGTTCCAGCTTAATTTAACAAGCAAGTTTTTGTTTGTATCTTCTGGCGCACCGGCTAATGAATCAGTTAAGCCGTATTCATTATTTAAGATAGAAATGAAACGATTATAGTTAGCTTCAGAAGTATTAAATTCATTTGAAGCACCAGAACCGTCAAAGCCGTAATCTAGATCTAATTCACTTGACCATTCTGCATAGTTAACAAAGTAAAACAGTTCATCTTCAATAATCGCTCCACCGACATTAAAACCAAATCTTTCTTCAGTTTTAATCGGCTCTACTTTATTTGTAGAGTAAGTTTTATGACCTAGCTCATCAAGATCGTCTTCTTGTACAATATTATCAACATCGCCAGCTATCTCAGGAGTAGATATTTCATAAAAGCCAGAGAATTTAAACTCATTCGTACCAGACTTTGTTACTGCGTTAATAGTACCGCCACCAAAGTTACCTTTAGAAGCTGAGAAAGGAGATACATCAACAGAAACTTGTTCAATAGCGTCAAGTGCTACAGGAGGCTGAGAAGTAGGGTAGCCACCAAAGTTCAAGCCAAAGTCATCATTTTGACCAATACCGTCAACTGTTAAACCGTTGGTACGAGGGTTACTACCTGCAAACGTTAGCTCACCATTACCATTAATACTGGCAAGTGGGTTTAAGCGCGCAATATCTTTAATGTCACGATTAAAGCTTGGCATATTTTCAATAGTGTCAGAGCCAAATGTACTGCTAGAGCCACCTGATTGTTGAACAATCTTATAACCAGACACTTCAATCTTTTCGATGTTTAGCGGAGCAAGCTGCGAGCTTAAACGGTAAGTTTCACCAAGGTTCAAGTATATATTTTCAACAGTGGTATCGTTAAACGTATCAGAATCAATGATAACCATGTAAGGACCACCTACACGTAAACCATTAGCGATAAACGTACCACTTTCGTTTGTAGTTAGTTCGCTAATAGTTCCCGTTGGTTGGTGAATTACTTTGATTTTAACGTTTGCAGCACTGCCACCTGAAGGCGTTGTAATTTTACCACGCATTGCAGATGAAGTATCAGCAGCCATTGCGCTTGTAGAAACACCTAGAGCTAAAATTACCGCTCCAGTTAATTTCGAAAGGCGAAGCTTAGTCATAATGTTGATTTCCCGTGTGTAGGTTATATAAATTTAATACAGTTTATTTGTCAGTCGTCATTTTCAGTGCCGTTTCTAACTCTTTTGCAGATGGGTCAAATAAGGCATTTAGTAATCCAGCTAATCGAATACCCGCTTGTTGTAAGCGCGTCTTTATAATTGGAGTATTGTTATATATGTAGCTATAACCAATTTCGTTGTTGGTATATTTATAAATTTTTGTGGCTAAATTATGAGATTCTTCAACCCATGTCATAGGTGAGCTTTGTAAATACTCAGCAATTAACTCGCTGTTATTTGTATCAATAAATTGTGCGTACTCAGTAAACGACAAATTCTCATTCTCAACTAACTTTGTATCCCAAAGGCTGTGAAGATTTGTTTCTTCGTTAAAAAATGAAACCTTAATACGGTTACCACCTCTATCTTCACTTCGACCAGCATGAAATGGTTGGTGACTGTCGCCCACCAAATGTACTAAAAAACGTAAACTGAACTGTTTAGCATCTAAGGTGCTATTTTTATCAGTGAGCGTTTGCATTGAATAGTGAATGCCTTCTAGGATATTACTTACAGATTCTTTGTTTTTAGTGTGATCGTGATTGAAGCTGAAAGATTTTCCTGGTGCTGCATTAATATAATGCCAACGAGATGATTGCTTTTGCCAAAACTCGCCAGGGGCAGAGCGCATTTCATCAGGCCACGTTGATATTTGTGCAAGTGATTCACCATCAAGGTAGGGTTGTATTGCCGCTTTAGTTGTTTCGCTTATATGAGATTCTGCAATCTTACCTACAATGCGGTGGCCATTTTGACCCCAAGCATGTGAGTCAGTGCTTGTAAATATTGCACTAATCAAAAGCGCAGAAGATATCGAGTACTTTATATTGCTATGCATTAGAACTTCCTTAATGAATATTTCATGGCGTTGCTACAGGCTAATGCGGTCAATTGTCCTTACTTTTGGTGTTGATAGGAAGGACTCATTAAAATTCATAGTTTCTTATTCACATTACTTTTAAATCAATAGGTTATGTTTAACAGGTAAAATTACTTGTTGTAATAGGTAAGCGAAATTGTTCAAATGCACTATATAGTCTATTTTTGAGTGGCATTGCTTTGAATTTTAAAAATATTGTGTTGCACAAAATGTTAATTGTTACATTTTTGTTTCTATTGTTGGTCGTTACGTGGGTTTGCGGTCAAGTTAGTGTATACAATGATGAATTACACTTTCCAGTTATGATCGAAACCTCAACAGAGTGTCAAACAACTGCAACAAGTAACAAAGGCCAATTAATTGTTTTTACGCAATCAAAAAAAATAGCTAAGTTATTAACACAAAAGTTATGCTCTGATAACGTGGTGGCTAAGCAATATGGCTCTGTAAAAGGGTATTGGGGGTATAGAACGGCAGACAGCTTTGAGTTTGTGGGTAAAGGAATTGCTGACTTGATTTTGGCTAAAAACAATATTATGGCAGCCTTTAAAGCAGAGTCGACCTATAACTACCAGCCCGTTGTTGGTTTTTCTGACTACACGGCTTTTTTTATATCTTCTAAAGAAAAACCTAGAGTTACTAAACAATACTTTTTAGACAAGCGCATAGGTTTGCTTGATTATCCGACCAGCCGATCAGGGCATATTTTACCAAAGCAAACGTTTAAAGAGTTGGATATTAATTTAGCCAATTTGAAAATCACTTATGCTAGCTCTCATAACGAATTACGTGATTTACTCGCTAATGGAAAAGTAGATATTATTGCTTCGTTTTGGAAAGAGAGCGACGAAAAACGTTTTTCAAAAAACTATATAACGCCATTGAGTAATAATATTTCTGGAACAAGATGGTATTTAAAAATGCAGCAAAACAACACTGATTTATTATGCGCAGTGCAGGAAAATTTGCTTGATATGTCTAAAGATCAAAGTTTGCATTATTATCAAAACGTCCAGCCATTTTGGCGCTGTGGCGCCAGCTTAGTAAGCTTAAAAGAGGAGGCTGGTGATGAGTAAGTATAAGCAATTACTTGTTATTATAAGTTTGTTTTTTATTTTATCGTCTGTCTATTATATTTCTGTAACTCAAAAAAGCCAGCAAGTAGCTAAACAAAAAATTACGCAGATAGAAAGACAAATAGCACTCGACTTACCATTACTCGATTTATCAAATGAGCTGCTAAAGCATTCAGGTAATAAAGATGCAGTTAACAGCTACATTAAAACTTTAAACAGCTACATTAATTCGAACGAGCTCAAAGTTGTTGCTATTGCACCAAAAAGCGAAATGGTAACACCTGTAAACCCACACCAAATAATACGTAGTTTGAGCACTAATAATGGGCTCGTATTAGTTGTATTTAACGTCCAACAAACCCACTTTACATTGAGCCATTTTATTTACTATTTTATATTTTTAGTATTAAGTGTGTTGGTTAGTTTTTGGGTAAAGTTTGCGTTTATTAAACAAAGCAATAAGCGGTTTAATAATGCACAGCATCAATCAATTGCAGAGCCTACGCCGCTGATACTTATTGTTGACCTTAACGATAAAACATTATCAAGTAGTTGTAATACAGAACAAAAAATGTGTTTAGCTAATAAGCCATTGTGCTTTTATTTAGCACTTGTAGAGTATTGTACAAATAACGATGATGTAGCGCTTAGTCATAATAAAGATGTGCCAGAGGAGCTGCTAGAGCTTGCTAACAAGTATTTTTATAGGTTGGTCGAACTCGGCCATACAGTTAGAAAAAGGCCTAACTTTAATAATAGCCTAGAAAAAACCCTGAGCGAAGTACGTGCTGCATTAGATGAAGTACTCAGCGAGTATCCCGAAGAAAAAGAGTTATATTATCCACCTAAAGCATACGGGGAGGGTTCTCGCTCTCGTCTGCATAGTTATGGGCTGGCAAATATTAAAAAGGGCAGTATTGAAATAATAGGAAAGTAACAAGGTTACTTTCCTATTATTAGAGGCTATTTAGGAGTAAATTCAGCCGTTTTAAGAGGGCTGTTTTTTGATATAAAATCTTGAAGTGCTTGGGCATCTGTTTCGTCTGTACTAACAAAGCCTTTTTTATTTGTAAGCGCAGGATAGCCATCACCGCCTGATGCGTTATAGCTATTTAAGCTCATTCTATACGTTTTATTTTTGTTCAAAGGTTGCCCGTTAATAACAACATTAACTAACTGATTATTTTTACGCTCAAACGATAGTTTATGGTATTGCAAATAAGCGCCAGCATCCGGTGGGAAGCTGGTTACTGTATTTAAATAGTCCCATAAATCACTGCCTTGCCAATCCATGTAAGTAATACGATTTTTAAAAGGATGTACTTTTAAAATATCTTTATAGCTCACTTCACCAGCCTCTATTGAGCTGCGAATACCACCACCACTTATTAGTCCAAAGTCTGCATTTACTACATCCATTTGAGCTTGAATAATTACGCGTGCAAGATTTGTTTGTTGGTAGCGAACTTTGTTTCTGTCACCTTCTAAGCGAGCATCTACTTCACCTATAGTACCTTCAATTTGTTTAGCGCCTTTTGCTTGATATACCGCTAAATAAGATTCAAGTTTTGAGTCTGGTTTAATGTACTCGTTTGCTAACACTTCTTTAGTTGAGCCATCAGCTTGTACTTTATCTACATACAAATTAACTGGCATCAGTTTGTAGTCTAGTAACGTTAATTTTCCGTTTTCAAGCTTAAACTCAGCTTTACCAACATATTTACCCCATTCATGGGCTTGCATAATGTAAGTACCGTTTTGTTGGTCTGGTTTACAGGCAAGACCTGGTTTAAAGCTATCGTCATTTACATTTGTATCGCTCATACATACAGGTTCTTGAGAGTGGCCACCAATGATCATATCTAGCGTGTTTGCAGGAAGTGAGCGAGCAAGTGTTACATCACCGGGCGCGTTAATACCAAAGCTAGCATCAACATAATGACCCATATGAGTCAGGGCGATTGTAATGTCAGGGTTATACTTAGCTTTTATTTCTTTAGCTAGTTTTGCTGTAACGTCAACAGGGTCTTTAAACTCTAAGTGCCCAATATACTGAGGATTACCAATTTTAGCTGTGTCGGTTGTTGTTAAACCAATAACAGCAATAGTTAAGCCATTTTTTTTGAATATTTTATAGCTATCAAACGCATGTTCGCCTGATTCTTTTTCAAATATATTGGCTGATAGAAAAGGAAAGTTCACCCATTTTTGCTGTTGCTTCAATACATCAATAGGGTTGTCGAATTCGTGATTACCCAATGCCATTGCATCGTAACCAATCAGCGACATTCCTTTAAAGTCAGGCTCTGCTTTTTGTAAGTCTGACTCAGGAATACCTGTATTTATATCACCACCAGAGAGTAGTAATACTGCATGACCTTGCTTTTGAGCTTTATTGCGTAAAGAGTCAATTAACGTTTTGCGAGCGGCCATACCGTATTCGCCTTTTTCGTTTTGCCAAAAACGCCCGTGGTTATCATTAGTATGAAGAACAGTTAAATATTTAGTCGGGGTAGCGCTAAACACGGATTCAGGAGCAGGAGATGTGCATCCAAGTACACTAAAAATAACCGAAAATAAAATAATTATACGCATAAAATACCTATGGATTAAGGTCTACTTAATTTATCAGGCAGCTAGTTTAAACTAGTTCCATGCTAAAAAAACGTACTTATTTACATTTTATTTGGAAGGGGCTGTTAATTGGTTTGTGGCAGCACGTTCACGACGCTTCAACTCCGTATTCGCATACTCTCGCTTGTGGTGATTAGTACCTATCATCCAGGTTAAAAAGCTTGCTGGCAGTTTTATATAGGGTTCGCCTTTGTGTAAACCAAAGTCGCAAATTGCATGTTTAGTGTGTGGCATTATAAGATCCTGTTGTTTTGTGTTTTTTAAAGGTAACAAAAAGTAGCCATACTCTTAAGATGATTTAATTTTAAATAATTAGATTTATATAGCTAAAAAGAATATAAGTAATGGTATATGTAATTAATTTGTTATCAACACGGTCTAATTTGTATCAACTCGCACTTTAGAATCGATTTTAATCGCCTATGGCATTAATGTGTTAACGCATTAACAATTATCTAAAAATATAACAACAGGAATACAACATGAAAAAACTTTTACTTGGCTCAGTACTCGCCGCAGCAAGCTTTACAAGTGCTGCCACTATTGTCGAAATGAACACGAGCCAAGGTGTCATAGAAATTAACTTGTTTGATCAACAAACACCTAAAACAGTCGCAAATTTTTTAAGTTACGTTCAAGACGATTCATATAACGAAACAGTAATTCACCGCTCTGTTAGTAACTTTGTTATTCAAGGGGGGGGATTTACATTTTCTGACTCGCTAGATGCGATTACCACAAAGCCTGCTGTAGAAAATGAGCCTGTTTTTTCTAATGTTAAGGGCACCATTGCGATGGCTAAACTATCGGGTGATGCTAATAGCGCAACAAGCCAGTGGTTTTTTAATATTACAGACAATAGTGCAGCACTTGATACGCAAAACGGTGGCTTTACTGTGTTTGGACAAATTACTGCAGCAAGCCAATCAACGTTAGATAAAATTGCAGCATTAGTACACTGTGGTGAAACACCCGTTGTTGGTATTACTGCTGAACAATGTGCAAGCACTGATGTAACAATTAGCAATGCTAATTTAGTGACTATTCAAAACGTGGCGGTAATGGATGATGATCCTAATTCAGCCGCAGGTCTTACTGTTACTGAAAATACGCTAATTGATTCTGACACATCAACAGATTCAGGTAGCAGTTCTGGCGGCGGATTAATTTGGCTTTTAGGTGCTTTTTTACTTGCGGTTCCTCGTTTAAAACGTGCTAAATAATTAAAATTAACGGTAATGTGGATGGCGTAAACCAGCCGCCCACATTATTATTAAACTTTGCTGTTTAAAGTAATACTCGCCAAACCATCGCAAGCCAAATTGAAAACACACAAGCACAACCTAGTAAAAACACTTTAAAACGTGCGCGTACGTTATTTTCACCTAAATGAATAACACTATGCATAATACGTGTCGCTACAAATAAACAGGCCAGTATGGCCACAAGTGTACTGGCACTATTTAGCTGTAGTGCAAGTAAACACCCCGCGTAAAAAAGCACAGGTATTTCAAACTGATTTGAAAAGTTTCTATCTGCAACCCTAATAGTGTCGCCAGCCTTATCTAATTGCATTGTTTTAAAATCGCTTAAATCTAATTGTTTGTTTTTAGCTGCTGCAAAGCGCCTTTTACCCATAATGAGCATGACAACCAGTGAAAGCGTAACTTGTGCAAACATGGCAAGTATGATGATTTTTTCCATTGTTTTTCCTTATTATTATTTAGAATTTGCGTATCTTTTGATATTGAATGATTTTTAATCTCGCAAGGTTGGCAGACTCCCAACTAATATCCGATTATGAAGACATTTTTCACAATGTGTTACACAAAATAGCGTTATTTTGTAGAAAGTTATTAATTGAAAATGTTAGTTTAGCTTAACTATATTGCTTTGAATTGGCGCACGCTATTTTGCGCAATACTTTTTAATGGAAAACAAAAATGAAAAAGATTATTGGTTTTAGTGCTATCGCACTTGCAGTCTTAAGTGGTTGTTCAAATACAGCTTCGGTTTCTGTGGCGCCTCCGGCCTCTTTATTATCAGACACGTTAGTTGTAAGTCCTAACGATAACCGCGAATATAAAACACTTAAATTAGCAAACGACATTGAAGTTATTTTAGTGTCTGATCCGGGTGCTGAAAAGTCAGCAGCGGCACTAAGTGTAGGTGTAGGTTTACTACACGACCCGATGTCGCAACAGGGTATGGCGCATTATTTAGAACACATGCTGTTTTTAGGCACTGATCGTTACCCAGATACAAAAGGGTATTCTGATTTTATGACCAAAAATGGTGGCGCGCACAATGCGTATACTTGGCTCGATATTACTAATTACATGTTTAAAATTAATAACGACGCGTTTGATGAAGGGCTAGACCGTTTTGCCGACTTTTTTAAGGCACCTAAGTTATACCCTGAATACACAGACAAAGAAAAAAATGCAGTAAACGCAGAGTGGTCAATGCGTCGCGAAATGGACTTTTTTGGTCAATTTAAACTAGCGCGTAAAATGATGGGCGATCACCCAGCTAATCGCTTTTTAATTGGTAACCTAGAAACACTTGGTGACAAAGAAAATAGTTCTCTTCACAAAGAAACGGTTGATTTTTATAATAAATATTATTCTTCAAATGTCATGAAAGTAGCGCTTATTTCTAATTTACCTATTGCTGAAATGGAGCAAAAAGCACAAAAATACTTTGCTGATATAAAAAATAAAAACATAGAAAAACCAACAGTAACTGCAAAGCTTGATTTTGATAACGCTGGCGGTAAACGCGTGTTTTATGCACCAAATGAAGATGTAAAACAGCTACAACTTGATTTCACCATTGCTAATAATAATAGCGAATTTGCCCTTAAACCAAACCGATTTGTAGCGTATTTACTAAGTAATGAAATGCCGGGCAGCCCAGCGCAATTGCTTCGTGACAAAGGGTGGGTATCTCAGTTGTCAGCTTCAGCTGCACCAAATCAATATGGTAACTACGGGTCATTAAACGTAAACGCAGAGCTTACAGATAAAGGCATGAAAAATCGTGACGAAATAGTTGCGACTATTATGCAGTACATCGATTTAATTAAAAAAGAGGGCGTTGATAGCAAGTACTTCAACGAAATTCGTACATCACTAAATAACCAGTTTAAGTTTTTAGAAAAAGGTGATGAGTTTAATTATGTAAGCTCACTTACACAAAGCATGCAAGACTATCCGTTAAATCACGCTATTAATGCACCTTACTATTATGCAAAATTTGATGCTAATGCGGTAAATAAAGTACTTGAGCAGTTAAATGCCGATACTCTTCGTATTTGGTATGTATCGCAGCAAGAAGAGACTGACTCGCAACTACACTTTTACGACGGCAAATACCGCATTAGTGATATTGGCGATGATGAAATTGCCAGCTGGAAAAAACCAAGCGAATTTAAGTTAGCACTACCAACTGTAAACAATTTATTGCCTGAAAATTTTGCAATAAAAACTCAAGCATTTAAAGAGCAGAAACACCCAGAACTTGCTTACGATAAAAATGGTGTAAAAGTATGGCGCCAAGCAAGTCAAAAATTTGCAGAGCAGCCAAAAGGGCTTGTTGAAGTTTATATAAATACTCAACCAGGTTTGAACGATATTAAAGCAGAAGTACTTTATTCTGTTTGGGCTGATTTATACAATATTCAACAAAGTCAGTTAAGTACCGAAGCAGCAATCGCTGGTATGAGTGTAAGCCTTGCGCCGAGTAATGGTCTTGTTTTATCTATGAGTGGTTTCACAGATAAACAAGATGTATTGCTTAAACAAGCTTTAACCGGATTAAAAGCCGATGAAACAGCACAAGCATTTAGCCAAGCAGTTGATCGCTTTAAACGTAATTTACTAAACCAACAAAAACAGTTTCCGTATGCACAAGCATTTGGCGAGTATTCAAAACTAACGCGTACAGGTGGTTTTGATACAGACGCGCTTATTAAAGCCGCTGACTCAGTGAATGTTGCCGACTTAGCACAATTAAAAACAGCTACGTTTGCACAAAACGATTTACGCGTATTTAGTTACGGTAACTACAATCAGCAAGATATAGACGCGATTGCAGACGAATTAAGTGCAACGCTACCAAGCAACCATAAACGCAGTGAATTTGCGCGCAGCAAAGCGTGGTTGCCTCAACCGGGCGAAACGCTGGTACTGCAAAAAGATATAGATGTAGCCGATGTAGCGGTGGTTGATATGACCGTTCACCCTGTTGCGGGTTACAAACAAAAAGCAGAAGCGGCTGTATTACAAAGCCACTTTAGAACAGTTGCGTTTGATAAAATGCGTACTGAGGAGCAGCTTGCATACGCAGTAGGTGCATTAGCTCGCCCAATCGAGGATTACTCAGCAATTGGTTTGTATATTCAAACACCGGTTAAAGGTCCTAAAGAAATACAAGCTCGTTTTGATAAGTTTAAAAAAGAATACGCAGTTGAACTTGATAACATGAGCGAAGAGACTTTTGAGCAGCTTAAAAATTCAACCCTAGTATCGCTTAAAGAGCAGCCTAAAAACTTAAGTGACGAAATGAGCCCACTTATAAACGATTGGTACCGTGAAAATTTTACCTTTGATTCTAAGCAAAAGCTGATTGATGAAGTTGAAAAAGTAACGCTTGCAGATATAAAAGACTACTACAAGCAAACAATGCTTAATCCTAATGCGGCACGTTTAAATGTGCAATTACGTGGTACTAAGTTTATAGAAAGTGACTTTGCCGATTTACCAAATCAAACTAAAATCACAACGCTTGATGCCTATTACAATGGTATTAAACTACAAAAATAAGCTTTATTTATACAGCTAAAAATAAACCCCAATGTATTGCTACATTGGGGTTTATTATTTATTAAGCTAATTAAGCCATTATTAAAAAGCCTATAACAGCTAATGCCGCAGCAATTAGCGTGTAAGGCAATTGTGTAACGGCATGGCTCATTAAATTACAACCAGAGCCTTGCGCTGCGAGTACGGTTGAATCTGAGTAAAAACACGCTTGGCTACCAAAAGAAGAAGCCGATAATAGCGCACCAATGACCAGTGGTATGTTTGCATCAACCGCATTTGCCAGTGGCATAACAATCGGAATTGATACAGCAAAAATACCCCAGCTAGACCCTGTTGCAAACGCTAAAATAGCCATTGAAATAAATACCACGGCTGGTAAATATGCAGCGGTCATATAAGGGCTTAAGCTACCTATAACAAACTGAGGCAAACCAATTAAGTCGCATACGTCTTTGAATATAAACGCCGCTATAACAGTACCAATAGCGGGGATCATACTTTTAAAGCCATCAAGCATGCGCTCAATCATTTCACTTACGCTCATTAATTTTTGTAGCGCATAAAACGGGAGAGTGACCGCCATTGTTGCTAGTAAGCCTTTGTATACGTCTATTTCAAAGTAAACAGTAAATGCAACCAGTAAAATAATCGGCACTAAAAAGTTACGTAATTTACCTTTAGGATCAGCGTCTTCAAAGTTTTCTTCAGCTGCTTTTACTGCGTATTCATCTGCCGTTTGAACGTTATTGTATTGAGCTGGATCGACTTGAGCTTGCTCAATTTGCGCCATTTGTTCTGCTTTTTTCATTGGACCAATCGCAGGAATAACACCCAACACAACAAGTAAAACAACAAGCACCGCAAACCACGCGTAAAACATGTACGGAATAGCTTGAATATAAACAGCAATACCTTTGCCTTCTTCAGCAATACCGTTATCTACCAATAAGCCACTAAAAAATACCGCCCAGGTAGATAAAGGGACAAGCACACAAATTGGTGCAGCAGTTGAGTCAACAACGTAAGCAAGCATTTCGCGGCTAACTTTAAATTTATCGGTAATGCGTTTCATGGTTTCACCCACAGTAAGCGCATTTAAGTAGTCATCAATAAAAATAACCACACCTAAACAAAAGGTCATAAACAAAGATGAACGCTTACCTTTAGTGTATTTAAGAGCTAACTTGCCAAAAGCTGATGCGCCACCTGTACGCACTAATAGTGCGATAAGTGCGCCAAAACCACCACATACAAGTATTAGCCAGCCGATGGTTTCGTCTGTCATTACTTTTAGCGATGTACTCGCAAAGTTAGTAAGTACCTGTGCAGGATCGGCTATAACTAAACCAACTAAAGCACCAATAAGTAAAGATAAAATAGGGCGGCGTAATACAACAGCCAATACAACCACCACTAACGGTGGTAGTAAACTCAACGCAGAAGGTTCAAGCATTTAAGTATTCACAAAATTAAAAGCACGCATAAAAATTAAATTAATTTTCAAGCCGCTTATACAAAAACAAAGAAGATGATAAGTTTGTTGTTAAATCATTTTCCAAGTCACTGCTTTTGTACGCGTGGGAGGGACACATAAACAGTTATGTTTAATAGCTGTTTAAGTGAAACGCGTTGGCTTTGGCGCCAGACGGTGCAGGAGTGCAAACCGCTATTGTTGTGCCTGTAAAAACATCGGCGCAAAAATAATCCGCTTTTTAATTTCAGTCAACAAAAAGTTACATGCAAAACAAAGTTTTTTAGAGGAGCTTACATTGAACGCTGTATTTAAAACAAATCGACTGTTGTTGCGCCATGCAAATGAGCTTGATGCAGCTATTTTACTTAAGCTAGTTAATCAGGCGAGTTTCATAGAGCATATTGGTGATAAAGCAATCTATACCCTTGATGATGCCAAGTCGTACATCAATCAGTCATTTATTGCTTCTCATGTACGCCAAGGCTTTGGGCCTTACATTATTACTTTGCATAATGCTGTAGTGGTTGGCGTTGTTGGGTTTTATAAACGCGCCGCGTTACTGCAACCTGATTTAGGTTTTGCACTTGTAAGCGGTTTTGAAAAAAAGGGTTATGTTTTTGAAGCGGCCAGCGCACTTTTGCAACATAAGCATGAATTTGGAATTACAAAACTGTGTGCAATAACATCACCAGATAATAGGGCATCGCAGAATGTGTTGTTAAAATTGGGCTTTAAAATAAAGGGCAAGGCGGTTATCAATAATGATAAAACCGCCGTAATTATATTTTCACTTAATGATTAAAGTCTTGCTTGTTCTATTTGTTTTGCAACATTTAGGTTTATATTTAGCCATGTTGCTTCAAGCGTTGAAACTAAACCGTCGTATCCATCATCATCTATAGGTACTAGGTTTGAAAAATTATGAATACTTATAAGACGTCGGCCTGTTTCAGGGTGTGTGTAATATAAACGCCAAAGCCCTGAAATATCAGCGTTACCTTCCATGTCGCCATTAAAGTGGTGAATTTCGTATTCAAGCTCATAAAACGTTTGTTGATCGAGTTCGGTAATGACCGGTAAGCCCTTTATTACCATCCAATTTGGCATAGCATTAAAAAGAGTTTGCTGGGCTGTTGCAGTGAGCATTACATCCGGCGATTCGCCCCACAGGTTGTAATTTGCGGCATGAATTTGGTTGCTATCTATTTTCATAGCAATACCTAAATTATTTAAAGCACCTCTAAGTACAACTGTTTGTATTCTTAATTGTGCGTCTGTGTCTGTCACATTTCGAGACGAGGCACCAATAGGCTGCTCAAACTGGTAATACTGTGTCGCAGTTTGTATTGATGAACTACAACCTGCCAATAGTAATAATAAACTTGCAGTTAAAAATAACGATTTCATTATTGCTTCCTTGGTTTTGGATCTGCTGGTAATGATTTATCAAAAATTAGCATATTAGGTTGCTCGTTTAATCCGCGAGTTAGAGGCTGTAGGCCCTCGCTTAAACGTTTAAACTCTTTTAATGTTTGCTGTATTTGATGATGAAGTTCAGAACCTGCTTGGTAACTGGCCATGGTTTTATCAAATTGGCGCATAGTTACTTCAAACTGCTCCATACTTTTTGTCATCTTTTCGAAGTTACGATTAAAGTCGCCTGGTAAGTTTTGTGTATCTTTTTGGCTTAGCAGCTCTCGCATTTCATTAGCAAGCGCTCGGTAATCGGTAAATGTGGCTTGCATTTGTTCTAAGCTATCTTCAACTTTTAAGTTATTTACTTTATTAAGTACGTCAGAGACTTGGTCGGCTAATACGGTTATGCCGCTAGAAATACTCGGAAAAACATCATACTGCACAAGTTTACCTAGGTGCGCTTGCGGTGCATCTGGGTATATATCAAAATCAACGTACACTGCACCCGTTAATAAATTACCAGGTTTTAACGAGGCGCGCATACCACTTTCAATCCAGCCTTTTAAACTACCTTGCCAATACTCTTTAGCTGAGGCACTGTCGTGATACAAGCGTCCGTATTCTACTTTTATAAGTACTGGAACCGCCGTATTATGGTTTCTAAAGTGGGCAGGTTTACCGTCAATAATTACATTGGCAGGGGTTTCAACAACAGTACCTACACGCATACCTCTATATTCGACAGGAGCACCTGTGCGTAGTCCTCGAACTGATTGTTCAAATTCAATGAGGTAGTAATCAAAATCGTAAAAGCGCTCTTCTAGCGCTTCTTTATAGCTTTGACTTAATGAAAAGCTATGCCCATCTTGTGCTATTTCACCCGGGGCCTGTTGTTCAGGTAAGCCAACCGAAATACCGCCTTTTAAAAGTTTACTTAAAGAGCCCGTATTAATATTGATGCCATCGGCAGATAGGTCAATTTCAATCCCTGCGTTCACCCAAAAAATAGAGTTCATGGTGATGAGATTTTGATAAGGTTCTTTAATAAATACGCCGTACTTCATTGCTTGGTTTTCCCAATCAAAAGTGGCGGTTTCTATTTGCCCTATTTTATAATTTTTGAAAAATATACCGGTACTCACATCAAGCACTTCAGCGTTGTAACTCATTAATTTGAAACGGCCACCTTTCACATCTTTACCAATGAGGGCGGGTTCGTCTTGTAATTTAAAACGCTCTTTTAGCTCTTTACTTTCACCGGGTGAAAACTCTAAATATACACCAGACAATAGCGTACTCATTCCGCTAATACCCGTTTCATCAATGCGTGGCTTTACGACCCAAATTTTGGCATCGTCAGTTAATAGGTTATTGTAGTTTTTGTCTATTTGCGCACGGGCAATAACGCTGTCTTGGGTGTCTGATAGTCGAACATGATCAATTTGACCTATTTTTACACTGCGCACTTTTATTTCAGTTTTACCTGCAATAATGCCCTCAGCTTGTGGCATTTCGATAAAAATTGTAGGGCCTTTATTAGCTTGGTATTGGTATAACATCCACATGCCCACTAACAGCGCAATTGCCGGAATGATCCAGATAGCGGAAATTTTCGGTTCTTTTGTTATTTCGGCAGTTTCGGTCATGCTTTGTTCTCTGATTTTTTGTTTTTAGGGGAATCCCACAACAAGCGTGGGTCAAAGGCATGGGCAGCCATCATTTGGCATATTACCATAACTGTAAAAAATACAATGCCTAATCCTGGTGTTACTGACATTAAATTACCCAGTTGAACTAAGGCAACTAAAATAGCAACCACGAATACATCTATCATCGACCATTTTCCAATAAACTCAGTCAGTTGATAAATTCGGGTGTAACTTTTTGTATGTCTATTGGCAGGTCTCGTTACCATAAAGCATAAAAAGCTCAATACAAAAGCTTTAGCAAGTGGCACCACAACGCTGGCTAAAAATATAATAGCGGCAATAGGGTAGGAGCCACTTTTCCAAAGTGTAATTACGCCACCAATTAAAGTTGAAGGGGATTCATCCCCAAGACTAGTGGTATGCATAATAGGCAAAACATTAGCTGGAATATAACAAACAACAGAGGTAATTAGCCAAGCTGCTGCTTTTTGTACGCTATAAGGATTTCTAACGTGCGTTTTTGTATGGCAACGCTGACAAATATTACCGGTACATA
>NZ_BADV01000034.1:0-816 GCF_000238895.1 Pseudoalteromonas sp. BSi20429
CAATTCAACAGGACTAAAAACAGCGGGCTGTTTGCTTCGCTCCATTTTAGCCCACTATTTTTAGCCCGTTAATTGGGCGTTATAACTCGCTGAAGGATTGAGCACTCTGAAAGTTATATATTTAATTCTAATACCTTGGATTTCCCTTTTTGTAGGTGACTATATTTATGGTTCAAGTCATCTTATTTTCCATCATCCCTGCGAGAAAACATTTTTAGGATGCCAAGACTTAAACTTTATTAGCTTTGCTTTAAAGGGCTTAATTTGTGGTAGCTTGGCTTGTGTTGTATCTAGAGGTAAATGGGAGAAGGTAGCTTTCTATTTATCTATATTCACTTTATTAACCATTTATACATTACGTTTAATCGGTGGTCACCAAATATTGGAGTCATTATTTGATTACTATTTTTGGTCTACTTTAATAATCCCATTTTGCCTTTTTACCTTTATTTCTATTAAACTGGTAAGCTTGGTAAAATCGAGTTATAACAAGGTATTAAAGCAGGACTAAAAACAGCGGGCTGTTCGCTTCGCTCCATTTTAGCCCACAATTTTTAGCCTCTTAATGAGGCGTTAGCAGGCAACACTTGTTCAAGTTTATTTAGTTGCTTTGCTTGGTACTTCACATCAAAGGATTGGTGTATATTTCCCTTCCTTTTTTGTGTTTACCACATTAGTTTTACAAGTCGGTAAGCTTTCTATGTTATTGTTTATCAATCAAGTTTAGTGGCTAAGTGTTGCCGTGTTAATTGCATCTCACTTCCACTAATTTAATTTTAGCGTTAGCAAAATGTGTAGTGTTTTAACTGCCTTCTG
>NZ_BADV01000033.1:0-32379 GCF_000238895.1 Pseudoalteromonas sp. BSi20429
CACTAAGTGGTTTAAAATCAAAAAATAGGAAAACAACACTTATAAATATAAAATAAAAAACCAAGAAGTTAGAAAATTCATAGTTTTGCTGTTTTTCCTTACCTATGACAAAAAACAGCGAGTAAAATAGCAATATTGATGCAACAAATACACTTCCCACGGTAGTTGCTTGTCTATCTATATATAATAGATATAATGCCTTATCACCAATAATCGGCAATTCTGTTATTAATTTAATTATAACGCTATAGTTATGTGCAACAACTACACTCATATAAAGGAAAAACATGCTCAAAATGACTGTGACAGCACCTTTATAAGCAAATAAATACTTCTTATACCTATTTATTAAAAGAAAAGGTAACAAGAAAGTAAATACAACATAATGCATGCTTATAGCAAAGATAAGGTAAATATATTTATATTTCCCTCTTGTGGTTGCAAAGCAAAAAAACAAAAATATAGCCAAAGTCTGTCGGATTAATTGTGTTGAGAAAAGTAAATATGACGGTGTAAGTAAACAAAGTAAAATACAAATTATTCTATATTCTGGTGGAGATATTCTATATATAACAATTGATGCTAATGTGGATATGAAAAAGCTGAAAATAAAAAGAAAATTTCTAATACCTAAATCACCAAATATTTGAAATAAAACCCAATTTAAAGATTGAAAAGCAAACTCTCTACTATTTAACTGTAAATATTCAAAAAGATCATGTTTACTAGCTTCTAAAAAAGAGTTGTAATATCTTAGCAAATCATCGCTATATGTTTCTCCTATCATCCTCGAACTAGCAGTCAAAGATACCAATACAACAATACTAAAAACTGCTAATAAACTAATTTCAAATTTACTGTTTTTAAAATAACTAGAAAAAGTACTTGCTAAAAAAGCACTTAAAATAGCAAGAGTGAACAATGTTAACTGTATCAACATCGCCTCCAAAAATAACATATAACATATCAATGTATTAACTAAAAATCCAAGCTTTAGTTTGAAAAATAGAAACACACCTAATATATAATTAGTAAAAATTACCAACCGAAAGAGGAGGAACTCACTCTAAATAGGTTAGTACCTCACAAAGATCACTTTTCTGACTTATATTCGTAGTTGTAGTAACCGTAATACCCATATGCATTACTGGCTTTTTTAACTACGCCGTTAAATACCACGCCTTTTACGTCTATGCCATTTTGCTCAAAACGGTTGCGTGTTAGCTCTATTTCACGTACATGATTTTGCCCAAATCTCGTTACAAGTAGTGTGGTACCTGAATGTGCACTTACTATTGCAGGGTCGGTTACAGCTAAAATTGGTGGAGTATCAACAATTATAATGTCGTAGGCGGCACTTACTTCCTCAACTAATTTGCTAAAGTTCGAGTGCATTAATAGCTCTGAAGGATTTGGCGGTATTTGCCCGCGCGTAATAACGCTTAAGCCATCTACCTTAGTTGGTTTAGTAACTTGCTCTAGGTTTAAACGGCCCGATAAGTAATCGCTTAAGCCATCGTCCCATTTTAAACCAAACTGTGTTTGTAAGTAGCCTTTACGCATATCAGCATCAATAATAAGTACTTTTTTGCCACTTTGCGCAAGTACTGAGGCTAAGTTAACCGATATAAACGATTTACCTACGCTTGGGCTTGGGCCCGATATAGCAATTATATTGTTTTTAGCTTCCATCATCGCAAAGTGTAAACTGGTACGCAGGCTTCTTAATGCCTCAATTGCTAGGTCAGCTGGGTTATCTAGCGCGAGTATACTTTTAGGTTTATTAACTTTGTTTTTCCGGGCTCGCTCGGCAAAGCCACTTAGTTTATCTTGATAATCTGAGTGCGGCACACTTGCGTATACCGGTAAGCCTAGTGCTTCAATTTCTGCAGGGTCTTCAACCCCTTTGTGCATTGCTTTTTGTATGAGCACAATAGCAACAGCTAACATACCGCCTAGCATAGTCGACATTACGACTATTAATGCTTTTTTAGGCTTAACTGGCTTGCTGGTATTTACCTCTGCGTAGTCAATAATACGTACATTACCTACAGTGCCAGCACGAACGATATCAAGCTCTTGTGTTTTGCTAAGCAGTAATGTGTAAATTTGGTTACTTACCTCAACATCGCGCTTCAAGCGCAGTAACTCTTGTTGAGTTTCTGGCAGGTTACCTACCTCGCCTACGAGTTCTTGTTTTTGGCTTTCAACCGCTTCTATTTGCTCAAGTATGCCTTGGTATGCTGGGTGGTTTTTTTTAAATTTACGCCCAATTTCTAAACGCTTTAGGTTTAGCTCTTGCAACTTGGTTTCAAGCTTTACAACTTGCTCAAGCACGCCTTGTGTTTCAAGCGTTATATTTATTGATTGGCGTTTTATTTGGTAGTCGTTAAAGCGTTGCTCTGCGAACTCTAACTGTTTTTTAATTTCTGGTAATTGTACTTCTAAAAATTCCAGTGACTTTTGTGCCTCAGCACTATTGCGCTCAACATTTCTGCGTACATAAATAGCGGCTACTTTATCAAGCACTTTTTCAGCATAGCTTGGTTTAGTGCTTTGTAGGCTTAGGTTTATAATACCGGAGTCTTTACCTTTTTCGCCTGCACTAATGGCAATTTGGAGGTCTAAAATAGTATTTAAGCGATCTTTACGGGTAATTGTAAACTCTGTACCAGGGCGTGCATTTAGTGTACGAATAGTTAAGTTAAACTTACCATTTGTAAGCTCCTCGCCCACTTTACCCGATAATATTTGCTCGCCTTCACCATTTAAAAGTGCAAGGCTGTTGTTAGCTTGCGCAACTAAAGTAAATGTTTTATTTACAGCAGTACGTGGTACATCAAACCTAAATACATTTATGCTCTCACCGCCCCATGCATAGCTACCAGCTCCAAAGCTTGGCTCAGCTAAATCGCCATTTTCCATTGGGGTAAATTTACGATAAGTGCGACTGCCAATAAACGGAAATAGCTTAGGCTCTGCTGTTACATCAAGCTTTAAAGTGTCTACTGCCTCACCTATTATACTGCGTGACTTTAGTAGCTCTATTTCGGTTACTGCGGCCGATGTACTTTCGAACATACCTGCCATATCGTCAAAACCAGGAACTGATGCGCTGCCGTCTTCAACTTGTATCATGGCTGTTGCTTGGTAAACAGGGGTACTTAATACTGCATAAACAACACCTACAAACATAAACAATGCAGTTACAGCTACTATAAAGTATTTGCGATCGAGCAATGCGCCTAGTAGCGCCATTAAATCAACTTCTTGCGTTGGTTGTGTATTATTAGTGCTTTTATTATTAGCGCTACTAGCGCTGTTATTCGGCTGGGTATTCATTAAATTAGCCATTCCTTATAAATACTTTTGCCAAGCGCTACACGCGCTGTCGATTAATGTATAAACGTGTTCAAAAGCCTCTTGGCTTTGGCGATACGGATCTGGTATTTCAGCGTTATTAATCCACTTACCGAGTAAAAACGTTTTACCGCGCGCCTCTGGGTAACGAGCATGTACGTCGTTTAAATGGCGTTCTTCCATCACGAGTATTACGCTGTTTTGCGCTACTAAGCTTGATGTAAGCTGCTGACCTTGGTGGGCGTCCATATTAACGCCATGTGCGAGTGCTATTTGTTTTGCTTTTGCATCTGCTGGTTTGCCTTCAAGTGCTGTTAACCCAGCAGACGATACTTTAATATTTTTGCCTTCAAGCTTTTGCTTTAAAACATACTCACCTGTTGGGCTGCGGCAAATATTGCCTGCACATACAACTAAAACTGAATCAAACATTTTTAAAGACCCTTAGTTTGATGAAATATCGTCTAGGCTATCAACCGAGGCTACCGACGGTAATAATAAACTTATTACACGGTTCCAACGGGCAAGTGGTGCCGATGTTACATATACAATATCGCGCGGTTGTAGTTCAAACTGCTCAGCTAATACCATTGCTGCTATATTTTTAGCGTGTAATTGGTATACATTTGCAATAACACCGGTTTGCTCTACGTCACTTTTACGCAGTACAAATACACCATTAGCGTCGGCTGTTGCTTCGTTTAAGCCGCCCGAGTCGCTTAGCGCTTCGGCCAAGTTTAAACCATAACGGTTAAGTGTTACTGAACCTGCTTTTTTAACATCACCTAAAACAAATATTTTTTGTGCATCGTTACGGTTTACATGCACTATGTCGCCATGTTGCAATAAGCGGTTTTGCGAAATATCACCATGGGCATAAAAGTCATCAAGTTTAATAACTTCTGTTTTATCGCCACGGGTAAATGTTACTGTGCGCCAATCGGCTGCTTCTGTTAAGCCGCCTGCTTGGTTTAAGGCATCAATTAAGGTAAGTGGGATTTCGGTTACTGGATATACGCCAGGTTGTTTTACTTCACCGGTAACGTAGGTTTTTTGGCTTCTAAAGCCAACTACTTTTACGTCTACTTGAGGGTCTTCTATTACTCGGCTTAGGCGTTTTACAAGCTCGTTGCGTACTTGGCTTATTGTTTTACCAGCAGCAGGTATATTTGGTGCGTAGGCGTAAGTAATGGTGCCGTCTCGTTGTACTCTAAAGCCGTCAAACTCTGCGGTACGTTGTACTGCTGCTGGTATTGTTAGCTCTGGATGATCCCATACGCCTATGGTTAGTACGTCGCCAACACCTAGTTTGTATTCGTAATTGCTTACGTTTAAACCAGCGGTGCTTGAAATTGGTTTAGCTGCTATACGCGCTTGATTTTGTTTATTTATTAGTAGCGAGTCTATTATTTGAATGTTTACTTTTTCGAGATCTTGTTCGAGGTTTTGTGTTTGCTCGCCTGAGTCTATACCTTCAAAGTGGCTGCCTGGTACTATTGTACAGCCGGTCATGCTTAGTATTGCGAGTATTGATGCGAGTGATTTACAGCTTAACGCCATTGTAGAATCCCAAAATTATTTAAATATTGCACTTACTCACCAACCTTGGTGAGCACTTTTATTTTAGCCGACTAATTAAAGCATGTGCACTATTGTGAAGCAATAGTCTTTGCTTTGTAAAAGCTTTGTAACTAAGTTTTTAATTAACACTGAAATTATATCAGTATTTTCATAAGGTCTTTATGAATAAATTTAATTGATAGCCGTTTTCAGTAAAACACTTAACGCATTCATCACCAATTGTACAAAGAGAAGTGAATGATAAGCCATTTAAACAAGTGCTTTATGGCTGTTTACTTATTTAAAGCGCAGTGTGCTCTTAACCTCTTCGTAGATTAACCACTTAAAGCTTTATTGCACAAAGAGAAGCGAATGAGGAGTAAATGAGAAGACATTTAAACAAGTACTTTATGGCTGCTTACTTCTTTAAAGCTCAGTGTGCTCTTAACCTCTTTGTGAATAAATCACTTAAAGCCTTATTGCACAAAGAGAAGCGAATGAGGAGTAAATGAGAAGCCATTTAAACAAGTACTTTATGGCTGTTTACTTCTCTAAAGCGCAGTGTGCCCTTAACCCTTTTGTGAAGAGGTTCTATTACGAGCTTTGCTCGTCACGCCAGCAAGCTGCGCGTCTACAAGTGAACTTAGCCACGTAGGTTTAAGTGCTTTGGGCACGCTTCCGCCCTTAGGTCACAGTTCCTAGTTACTGATATAAAACTATTTTTTCGCGGCATAAAGCCGCTGCTACGTTTTAATTCACTTTTAGAGCTTTTTATTTGCCAATATCTTTATTATCTACACTTACTTCAATTTTTTGATTAAGTAAGTTAATTAGTAAAATACTGCGCAGGTCGCCATCGGGCTCTTTGTATATTGCTTGTATATTACTGAATGAATCGTTATTCACACTTACTACATCACCTGTTTTTGGTATTTGTGATTCAGTAGTGTGTGAACGTTCATTTTTTAACTGGTCAATTATGTGCTTAGAAACCAACTGGTAATTTGCTCCATAAGAAACAAAACCGCCTATTCCACGGGTGTTTTTTACAGCAGAAAAACTACCATTTTCTGATTCAAGGCATACAAATAAATAATTAGGGAATAAAGCAGCGTGTTTGACGGTCCTACGACCTTTAACCAACCTTTCGGTAGTTAATTTGGGGTAAAACGCTTCAATCCCTTGATTTTGCAAGTTAGTTTTGGCTCTCTCTTCTTGCTTAGGTTTGCATACGACTAAATACCAACATTCCATAGTAGCCCTTAATACATAACTAAATTGCAAAAAATACAATTCCAAACTAAACAGCGGCGACATTATAGCCAACATAAAGCCCCTATGTAAATAAGCCTTAGTGGTTAATAGCCACTCACTTTAATAAATATTGTTATTGAGTTTAAAGGGAGTAAAGGCTTTAACGCTAGTTTAGTACCTATAAAGCCATGTTTAGATTGGGCTAAACAAAAGTTTAGCCGCGAAAATTTATTAAAAAATTTAATTAATATTTTTTTAATAAATATACAAGTAAGAGCGCGAAGTAAATTCGCACCTACAAGTTGGTACATGTTTGTAGATGGTGTTTTATATATCGCTTGCTGTTAGGAGTTAAACATGAGCGCGAAATAAATTCGTACCTACCGGTTGGTGCATGTTTGTAGGTGAGGTTTTATACCTCGCTTTTTTTAGGATTTAAAACATGAGCGCGAAATAAATTCGCACCTACAGGTTGGTACATATTTGTAGGTGAGGTTTTATAACTCGCTTTTTTGGAGTTAATACAAGAGCACGAAGTAAATTCGCACCTACAGGTTAGTGGATGTTTGTAGGTGAGGTTTTATACCTCGCTTTTTGGGAGTTAAAACATGAGCGCGAAGTAAATTCGCACCTACAGATAATATATTGAAGGTGAGGTTATTAATTTAGCCCAAGCGTTAAAACCTTGAATAATTATGGCTTTACTTCTACCTTAAAATTCAATGTAACAAATTGATGACAAGGAAGCACAATGCAAATACTTCACCACGGAGCGGTTAACGGCGTTACTGGTTCGTGCCACGAGCTGGTAGTTAATGAGCAAACAAGTGTGCTTATTGATTGCGGATTATTTCAAGGCGAAGACTCTAAAGCCGACCTTTCAATTAAGTTTAATATTACCCATATTACTGCCCTTATTGTTACCCATTGCCATATTGACCATGTTGGTAGAATTCCTTACTTATTAGCAGCCGGTTTTAAAGGCCCTATTTTTACAAGTATTGCATCGGCCAGCTTATTACCTTTGGTAATTGAAGATGCTTTAAAAGTAGGTGTAACCCGCGACCCTAAAATTATAGCTGCCTGCTTAAGCTTATTGAATAAACGCATAGTTGCTGTTGATTATAAAACGTGGTTTGAACTACCTTGCAAAGGGCTCAACAAAGCTAAAGCGAGGTTTCAGCGTGCTGGGCATATATTGGGGTCGGCTTACGTAGAAATTGATATTACAAATGGTGATAACAACAAACACCGTATTGTGTTTTCAGGAGATTTAGGCGCGCCATATACCCCACTACTCCCTTCGCCTAAGCCGCCCTATAAAGCCGATACTCTAGTTATTGAATCAACCTACGGCGATAAAAATCACCAAGGCCGTAAAGAGCGTACAAAAACGCTAAAAAACATTATTGAACGCGCCGTAGCCGACAATGGCGTTGTTTTAGTACCTGCTTTTAGTATTGGCCGCACACAAGAGCTGCTATACGAGTTAGAGCAACTCATACATAGCTCATCTAAAAAGTCTAAGTGGCGAGACATTCACGTAATACTCGACTCCCCTATGGCAGCCAACTTTACTGAGCAATACAAAAACTTTAAACACTTATGGGACAGCGAAGCTAAACGCAAAGTTGCAAACGGTAGGCACCCGCTCGATTTTAAAAACCTAACTACGGTTGATTCACACAAAGAGCACATGGCTATAATTAATTATTTAAGTTCGCGGCAAACACCAGCCATAATATTAGCGGCAAGCGGTATGTGCACTGGTGGCCGAATAGTTAATTATCTTGAGCGATTTTTAAATGATAAAACCACCGATATATTGTTTGTAGGTTACCAAGGAAACAAAACGTTAGGCCGCGAAATTCAAAAATATGGCCCACGTAATGGGTATGTTTTTATAAATAATGCTCGTATTACTATAAACGCAAAAGTACATACAATTAGCGGGTACAGCGCCCATGCCGATCAAAACGGATTAATTAAGTTTGTAACGGGTATGCATAAAAAGCCAAGCCATATAAAAATTGTGCATGGCGATGATGATGCAAAAAACGCGTTAGCAAATAAGTACAAAGAAGTTTTAGGTAATGATGTTGAAGTTGAAATAGGTAAATAATAAAGCTTTAATTTAAGAACCACTTAAAGCTGATACTTACATACTTCAAATAGAAGATAATTAAACACTTGTATTTAGACTATTTTTCCTTCAAAAAAGTCATGAGAGTGCAGTCAAATAACTATTAATAGTGGTTTTGTGAAGTGGTTGAATATTTTATTAGGCTAACTTTAAAAATGTTTACGTATTTATTTGTGGTTAACCTAATTGTAGCAGTCAAAGAAAGTTTGCTAAGACTTAATTCCAGATATTTTTTTGGCAATGAAACTTTTACTTTCAGAAATTTCATTTTTAAAAAATAAAAATAAGCTCAATAATATCAAACACCAATATAACGCAAAATAATTTTGTAAACTGCTACCGTATAATGCATGTATAACAGAACCAAATACCAGTAAAGTTGTATAAATATACATACCCAACCTAGGAATTGCTTTCCAAAAGTAAATAGAAAATTCAGTTCTTAATATAAAAAATACCCAGAAAGAAAAACACGTACTTATAGCGGCGCCAATTGCACCAAACTTTGGAATTAACCAGACGTTTCCTAGCAAGTTAACTCCAAAAGCAACTACAGAAGCAAGCATTGAAAATCCGGTGCGCCGGGTAATACCTAGGCCTACGACGCTTGTTTCGGATAGAGTATAAAGCAATGGATATCCTAAACACGGAACTAAAATCCACTGAACCGCTTTATAATTATCCGGTAGTATAAACGTTACTACCGCAGAGAGTAGGCCAGCCAAACAAAATAAAATAATAACGACTAATAATACATATCGGTTTACTTTAAATATTTTATCAAGGTTTTCATTTGCTGCAGCCCACTTATATACAACGGGAACCCAAACAGTAGAGAAAACACTCTGAATAATGGTCGCAGCGGCAGCAAAACTAACAGCAACAGAGTAAAGCCCTAACTCCTCAAAATTTGAGAGCTCTTTTAATAATATTTTATCTGACGCAGTTAGCCCCCAGAATGCTAAGCTGCCAAAAATCAGTGGCATACCAAAGCTTAAAAGACCTTTTAACTGGCTAAAGTCTAGCTTTTCCTTAAGCCCTGCAATCCACTCGCTTCTTGTATTCCACGCATATATAAAAAAAACTAATGATATAGCTGCAACATTGGCTATTACAAGATTAGTAATATTTTTATTAACAGAAAATAAAACATAACCTAAGATAATAATGATTAGAAGCAGCTTAGGAAGCAGTTGACTCATTGAGTAGGCGAAGCCTTGCTCATTCATTCGCAAAATTAAAGATAAAAACCTAGACATAAAAGCACATAAAACAGCTAAAGCGACTAACAGGCTGAGAAATTGGCTATTAACCTCAAATAACCATAACGAAATTGTATTACCGTAACTGAATAGTAAACATAAGCTAATAATTAATAAGCTTAAACCAGGGAAAAATGACGTTTTTAATAGGCGTGGTTTATTACTTACTTCGTGAAATTCACGTACATACGCTTGATCTAGCCCTAAGCTAAAAAAGAGTGTGCAAAAACCAACCACTACATTGAGCATAGCTATGCGGCCAATATCTTCCTGAGTAAAAAACCAAGTGATAATTGGCAAACTCACAAAACCTAAGAGAGCACCACCTACTGGGCCCAATGCAAAAGATAGGATTTTTTTGGGGGTCATATTTTTTTATGTTCCAACATACTAGTAACCCCAATAGAATATTATTTATAAAACAACGACTATTAAAGGTTTTGAAATAGTTACTTATCAAATAATTGGGTAAGTTGCTTTTTATAGTTCTCTGTAGAGAAGTAATTTTTTACAATTTCAATATTTTTAGGTAATTTGTGGCAATCTAGATTATTGAGCTTTTCAATATCGCCAACGTTAATACCTTTTTTAGCAAAAAAATGCCATTGTGTGGTTTCACTTCGCAAGTAAACAGTTTTACCAAGACCTAATAAAGTTATTGTATTTCCCATGGCTTGTTGGCGTTTATGATTAAAAAAGGCAATATCAATTGAGCTTAAAAATAATAAATAATCATCAAATGGCATAAAATCTGTAAGGGGTTTAAACTTTTCGCCAAACCATTCTTTACCTTGCTTTATTACTTGCTGTGCATATTCTTGATGCCCGTACGACAAAGGTACATAAATACATATATCCTGATGTTTAAATGGTAATAACTTTTCCAACGCCTCTATATGATTATTACTCGGGTCGGCTGAGTTGCCTACTTGAATATTTACCCTCACCTTATCAACTGCGGGAAGTTTATATTGTTTGTATAAGTTACTCGTGTACATTAAGCACTCATGGTAAGTTCCTTTTGCTCCATACCAGTCTTTTGCAAGAGCTATATCTCCTTCTAAATATGTAACTAAATGCCCAAGCCGATTTATTACCCTGTGCCTTAAAAGCTCATTTATTTTTTCTTTGAGAGTGACACGCTTTAATTGATAAGCATATAAGTCTGCTCCCCATATCATCCAATAACACTTTTTAAGCAACCAAGGCATAACACTTAGTATTTGAACCATTTTTATATCGATTAAACTGTGTAATATAATTTTATCAGCTCGGTGCATTTTTATTATTAATTGAGTATGGTGCTTTACCTTTAATAAAGCCGAACGCCCTGACAAGCAGATATTATTAGCATCTTCAAGCTCATCATCAGCCATGCCATTTTTAATTAAAAACTCATGCTCATCACTATTAAAGTTTTGATTTATAAATCTAATATATGGAGGAATAAATTTATCACATTCTGCTACATGTAATATTCTTTTAGCCCTCACGGAAAAACCCCTCAACAGCTTTAACAACCTTTTCTTGTTCAACGTGGGTCATTCCGAAGTACAATGGTAGACGGACAAGTTTTGCGCTTTCATGGGTCGTGTAAGTATTATCACCTACAAATTTTCCAAACATTTCTCCCGCAGGGCTTGAGTGCAGTGGGATATAATGAAAAGGTGTTGTAATACCCTGCTTTTTCATATAACTAATAAATTCATTTCGCTCTTCATTTGAGCTCAATTTTATATAAAACATATGCGCGTTATGCGTTAATGAATCGGGAATATAGGGTAACTGTTCAGCCTTTAGTTTTAGGCTAAGTTTACTGTAATAATAATCCCATATTGATAAACGAAAATTATTTATCGTGTCTGCGGCTTCAAGTTGTGCATATAAATAAGCCGCTTGTAACTCGCTTGGTAAAAAGCTCGACCCTATGTCCTGCCACGTGTATTTATCGACGATACCATGCAAGAACTGGCTACGATTTGTTCCTTTCTCACGTATAATCTCAGCTCGCTCAACCAGCTTAGGGTCATTAATTAAAATTGCCCCACCTTCGCCACCCGATGAGTAGTTTTTAGTTTCATGAAAGCTATAGCAGCCTATATGACCAAGAGTTCCTAGTGCTTTACCTTTATAGGTAGACATTACGCCTTGTGCTGCATCTTCTACTACCCACAAGTCATGTTTTTCTGCGATAGCGAGTATTGTATCCATTTCACAAGCTACACCTGCGTAATGTACTGGCACTATTGCTTTTGTTTTAGCCGTAATCGCAGCTTCAATGAGTGTTTCATCAATATTCATTGTGTCCGGACGAACGTCAACAAATATAATTTTTGCACCACGTAATACAAACGCATTCGCTGTAGATACAAATGTATAGGAAGGCATTATAACTTCATCGCCTGGCTGAATATCTATCAAAATGGCGGCTAGCTCTAACGATGCTGTACATGAGGGAGTTAGTAATGCTTTTATTGTGTTGAAGCTGTCTTCAAACCATTTTTCGCACTTTTTAGAGAAGTAACCATCGCCGCATAACTTGTCTGATGCAATCGCTTGTTCGATATACGCTAATTCTGTGCCTACTTTAGGAGGAATATTAAAAGGGATCATTTTTTAAACCTGTTTATAAAACCAATATGATATATCAGCAATGCTAAAACCATTTTTACTGTATAAATTTGCTGCGGGGGTATTGCTAGTTTGTGTTGCAACTTTTATCTTGCTAACGTTATTTGCTAAACAGTAGGCCTCTATTAGCTTTAGCAGTTCACTACCTATTCCCTGCCCCTGAAAACGACTAGCTACTCCAATAAGCCCTATAACGGCTTCTTTATTTCTAATCCGAATGGTAATAAAACCAGAAATATTACCTTCGTTCTTTAAGACTAAGCAACAGTCATCGAATTTAGATAAAACTGCATTTTCGATCCACGTTTGATAAAAGCAATCTCTTTCACTTGGAGAAAACCACGGCTCTCTAAAACGACTATTCACATATAAATCACTTACTGTACGTTTAAGTTCATCAATATCGCTTTCTAGCGCTAGATAACAATTAAAACTTGGTAGTGAAACTACGTCATTGCTGTCTAGTAAGCTTTTTTGGAATACAACTTCTCCCTCAACAAAGCTAAAGCCGTACTTATTCATTTTATCTAAATCGTGATAGTTATTTGAACTAACTTTAGTTGTTACTAGTGAGCTACTAGGCCAATTTTTATTTTCTATATCATCACTTGTTAGCTCAAGTGAAAATATTGTCTTGTTAAAAAAGTGGCTATCCCACTCCTTCAAAGTAAAATGATTATGCATTACTTTTTACTAAATCCATTAGATATTGACCGTAACTATTTTTAAGCATTGGGGCTGCAAGCGCTTCTACTTCAGATTTAGTTAGCCACTTATTATTGAATGCAATTTCTTCTAGACAAGCTATTTTGTAGCCTTGACGCTTTTCTATTGTTTCTACAAACTGAGCCGCTTCAAGCAAGCTTTCATGCGTACCTGTATCAAGCCAAGCAAAGCCGCGACCAAGTATTTCAACATTTAGCTTATTTTGCTTTAAATAAATTTCATTTAAGCACGTTATCTCTAGCTCACCTCTATGCGAGGGCTTAACTTGTTTGGCTATTTCTACAACAGAATTATCGTAAAAATATAAACCGGTTACCGCTAAATCAGACTTTGGTTTAGCTGGCTTCTCTTCAATGGAAATAGCCTTTTGGTTCTCATCAAATTCAACGACCCCAAAACGTTCCGGATCTTTTACTTGATAACCAAATACAGTCGCTCCTTGCCCATTTTTGGCATTCTCGACTGCATGTTTTAACTTAGGTGAAAACCCTTGCCCATAAAAAATATTATCGCCTAGCAATAAACAAACGTCGTCAGAGCCAATAAACTCTTCACCTAAAATAAACGCTTGAGCCAAACCATCTGGGCTTGGTTGTATCGTGTAACTAAGCTCAACGCCAAAGCGTGAGCCATCACCTAATAATCGTTTAAATGATTCTTGATCTTCAGGTGTAGTAATAATTAAGATTTCACGTATTCCCGCTAACATCAACACAGAAAGCGGGTAATAAATCATTGGCTTATCATAAATTGGGAGTAACTGCTTGGATACACCCATAGTAATAGGATAAAGGCGTGTACCGGAGCCTCCGGCAAGGATAATTCCTTTCATGCTATTTTCCTTTAGCTGTCATATTTATTTCGCCCAGACGCTCACGCTGATATGAACCATCTTGTACGTTTTGACACCACATTTGATTATCTAAATACCACTGAACCGTTTTACGTAGGCCTGTTTCAAAGGTTTCTATTGGTGTCCAGTTTAGCTCTGTACTCATTTTTGACGAGTCAATAGCATAACGTCTATCGTGACCAGGGCGATCTGTCACGTACGTTATCTGCTCTGAGTACGGGGAGTCCTTAGGCACTAAAGTATCTAGAATACTGCAAATACCTTTAACAACTTCAATGTTTTGCTTTTCGTTATGACCACCAATATTATATGTTTCACCAATTTTACCTTCTGTTACTACCTTATATAGAGCTCGAGCATGATCCTCAACGAATAACCAATCTCTAATCTGATCACCTTTACCATAAATAGGTAAGTCTTTACCTTCTAGCGCATTAAGTATTACTAAAGGTATTAATTTTTCAGGAAAGTGGTATGGCCCATAATTGTTCGAACAATTAGTTACGATAGTAGGTAATCCATACGTGCGCAGCCATGCTCGAACTAAATGATCACTCGATGCTTTACTTGCAGAATAAGGGCTACTTGGTGAATAAGATGTTTGTTCAGTAAACAAAGGTAGCTCTTTACCCAAGGCATTACCTTCTTGCTCGTCGGGGTGTGGAAGGTCGCCGTAAACTTCGTCAGTTGAAATATGATGAAACCTAAACGATTTTTTATCATCGTCATTTAATGTATTCCAGTATTCACGAGCCGCTTCTAATAGATTATAAGTGCCTACAATATTAGTTTGTATAAATTCGGCCGGTCCAGTAATTGAACGATCAACATGACTTTCAGCAGCCAAATGCATTACTGCATCTGGTTTATGTGTTTTAAAAACACGATCGAGTTCAGTACGATTGCATATATCAACTTGCTCAAATACGTAGCGGCCATCATTAGCAACCGAATTTAATGATTCTAAATTACCAGCATAAGTTAACTTATCGAGATTAATAACTGAATCATTAGTGTTTTCTACAATGTGGCGAATTACAGCAGAGCCTATAAAGCCCGCACCGCCAGTTATAAGTATTTTCACTACACACCCTAATATATTTGATAAAACTAGGTATATTAACTATCTATTAATACCTAACTTAAAATTTTAATTTGCATTCATTTAAACTAATTGCTTGAGTCTTGCTAGCTATTTCGCAAGCGTTGCAGAGATGAATAATAAAGCTCTATAACATCTTCTAAATCTAAGTGGCTGACTAAGCTTTTTAATTGTTCTGTATCTACACACATATCGTCAAGCGAATCTATAGCGTTTACCAAGCTATCGATATCACCCACTGGGTAAATACTACAGTTTGGATAGGGCCTACGTAATACATCATCCTCGTAACTGACTCTTAAAATTTCTGCAGGGCCCGTTTTACAATTAGTAGTTATAATAGGAACCCCTAATGCAAGAGACTCGACTAAACAATTAGGAAAACCTTCAGTTTCTGATGCTAATAGCATGGCTTCTGAGTTTATAATATATGGATATGGATTACTTGAATGCCCAACAAAAAACACTCTATCTTCTATGTCTAATTTTTTAGCTAATACTATTAAATCCTCACGAGTGTCGCCATCTCCAACTATTACTAAATTCTTTTTTTTATTGCAAGCTTGTAAAGCCAGTAATATATCTTTTATTCTTTTTGATTCAACTAGGCGCCCTACTGAAATCAAAAAACTTTGAAATGGAACTGGGCTGACATCTTTAGAAGATAGGTCTTGATAATCCTTTAAATCATGTGGATTGTATATTTTCTCAATGTCATTTCTAGATAAAAACACCCTTGCTTGTCTCTGCATTTCTTCAGATATGCACACAATACTACTCGCTTTTTTATAGGCTAAGCGAATGATATATGCATTTCTACTACGCTGAAGCCTTTCAAAGCTACTGTGACAGACTAGCTGAGATTTATACCTCATAAAAATAGATAAAAAAGAATTAATAATATTTGGATACAACAAATGAGATTGAACAACATCAGGTTTAAATTTTAAAACAAGGTAAATAAACTTAAAAAAACCTGAAACCTTCCAAAACTTACTTGCTGAACTTTCTTTCAAATACAGGTGCTTAATTTCACAACTGCTATGCTTTGTAAAACCATCAACGAGACTATTAAAAACTTTTTCGGCACCTCCGCCAGAGGCGGAATTAGTTAGAAGCAGTATTTTCATCAGTGCAACCTGTCTTGTAACTTTGTAAATATTCTGAACACATTCGATCTAAACTAAAATCTTTTAATAGCTTCTTATATTGCGCTTGAATAATTTCCTCTCTTAAAGTTTGAGATTCAATTAAGTTACTAAATATTTCTTGCATCTCTTTATCATTATTAAATAAAATATATTCAGATACCGTAGGGTCAAGAATCAAACTATGCGCTGGAATATTTGATAGTAAAATAGGTAGTTTAGCAGCCATTCCTTCTAGAACAGAAATTGGCAACCCTTCTTCTCTAGATAACGATAAAAAAACATCTGACGATACTAGTAGCTCATTTATATTTTCAACTTTGCCTAAAAATTCAATAGCAGTATTATCTCCGGCTAAACTCGAGACCTCGGCCTTGAATTGCTCACTTTCTATACCGCCTGCAATTGAGAAAGTGAACCGATAATCAGGGTATGATTTATTAAGGTATTGAATAAGAGAACTTAAACGATCATAACCTTTTCTGTATTTGACATTCCCTACCAAAACTACTTTAATATTTTTAGTTAATAGAGATTTTTCTTTTACTTTAAAGTTAGAAATATCTACTGAGTTTTCAATAACTTTAAACTTGCTTCCAAACGCCTGTGTAAACCTATCAATGTCTTGCTTCGAAACACCAACAATCACATCAGCGGCTTTATTAATAAAAAATTTATGTACTCTACCAATAAGGCGGTTTAAAAAACCATTCCCATAATAAAAGTCATATGAATTTCTTAAACTTACAACGTAAATAAAATCTTTTTTTATAAGGCCAATAAAAATTAAAAAAGAAAAAATTAAATCAGCACCTTTTAGCTGACTCTGGATCGCATCAAAATTTTGACCTTTTAAGTATTTTGGTATCGCAAATATAGACTTTAATGCACCAACAAGTGGAGAATTAGCATCTGTTATTTGAGTCATTTCCCTACCATTCCAAAAATTCTTTTGAACATTATTGTGGTTCCATAAAAGGGCGACCTTACCCTGAACAAACTTACGGTCGACCATTCTACGGATTGATGCTTCAGCACCACCAACTCCATTTGAATTTAATAAATAAAGAACTTTCATATATTCCTTAAAATGAATTAGTTAAACTTTGCTAAAAAGTTTTTTAATGAAAATACTAAACTTCCTAAAAAGGAATGTTTAAGAAAAAAATAAACAGCTCTTTTCGATTGTGAACTAGACAAAAGAGCAACCACCAACCAAAGGGGGATTTTTTGCCCTCTATTTACAAGATCATTCAGCAACCAGAATGTTACTTTGTCTTTTAGATACTCAGCATGTTTACTTAAAAACTGTATAGCACCTGTTGCAGTTTTAGTGCCCGTTGTAATTCTTTCTCTATTTGGATCCACATTTACTTTATATAGTTTTTTTCCCAGTTTTAAAAAAGGCTTATTTTGAGCCAAAACAACGCGAAACCAACAGTCATAGTCCTGCCATGCAACCATTTTTTCATCAAAAGTATTATTTTTCAAAGTATCTAACTTTGTAAATACTTGGTTCCCTACGTAATTTTTTTCAACGAGATCAAAGTGTGTATACTCAGTTTTATTTAAATCAAACCTGTTTGAGTGCACCCCAAAGATAGAATAATCAGCACAAAGTAATGCATATCTATCATTCCAAGCTGCAAGGTAACTTTGAATGCAATCGGGTTCCATTATGTCATCATCGTCTAGCCCAGTTATAAAGTCCCCTGAGGCCATATCAATAGCACGATTCCTTGCATTACATGCCCCTTTAGGTTGCTCATTAACTAAGAATTTTAGCCTATGATCTTTATTTGCAATGCCTTCTAAAAGAGAAATAGAGTCTTCACACTTCCCATCCAAGGCTACTATCACCTCAATATTAGTGTGTGTTTGAATAAGAACCGAATTGAGTGATCTATTAAGGTCACTAGGACGATAGTGAGAGGGAATATATACACTTACTAATTGTTCTTGATTAGACACGTTTTTCACCTAAGTTATATACAAATGGAACTACTAAAAAAAGTATCCAGTATGGGTATACCCACATTTCATTAGAAATTGAGAGAAAACAAAATATTATTATTAGGTATCTATTAGCTCTTTTTTGCGTATTAAATAACATATATGTAAAACCAGAAATAATAAGCGTAAATAACACTACCCCATGATCTACTAATATAGCTAACCATCCATTATGAGGTTGAACATAACGCATACTTAACTCGAGTAAACTCCTTACCCCTGTTATCCCATACCCTAATACCGGTCTTTCGTAAAACCCATCTAGAGCTAATCGCCACATAACTAATCGCTGAGAAAACGTTGATAAGTGCTCGAAAAGAGAGAAAGCAATTACAGCTCCGAACAAAATGAAAGCAATGAAACCTATGTTGAAAATCACTTTAATTTTTAATTTAATAAACATTAGCCTAACTAATAGGAGGGCACTGATTAATAAAACAGTCTTTGAACCTGAAGCAAAGAGGGTAAGCAAACATACTAGTAGTAGAGCTCTATTAAAAATAGTTTTTTTTATATTAACAATAATATAAATACTAAAAACCATTAGTAGTGAAGTATAGTTTGGATCATGTGCATAACCTGATGGCCTTACACCTAGTAATGATAGTTTATCCTCAAATGCTTCACCGGAAGAACCTACCGATACAAATGGCAAATCGCCAATTATAGCTTGATACAAGCAAGAAAGAGACAGAAAAAAGCTAGATAAAAGCACTGAATTTATTAATACTTTACTATTTAAATATTTTTTATTTAGAAAAAAATAAATAGCTATTAGAAAATTATATATATACAAAATAATTACATTTTTATATACGGCAGTATTCTTATCAAGAGCAGAAAACTGCCAAGCGATTTGATCTTGAATCACTATTATTGTAAGTAATAATGTTAGTAAAATAGCGCGAGTTGGTACTGCCCAATCATTAAACTTTACTTTTACTAGCACAGCAAGAATCAAGCTCGAAATAAAAAACGGGAAAACTAAAAACCGAATATCAAAACCAAGCGAAAATGTTCGGTTATAAATCGAGAAAATTAAAATGCTTATAAATATTGCGCTTAGAGATCTATTTAAGCCTAATTTATTTTTTTTAACGGCTTCATGAAGCTGCATTTATTGATCTAACCCTGCATGTTGTTAGCGGCCCATACCAAAAATTACTGTTTTAATTGTAAGCATAAGTATTTTTAAATCTAATATCGTAGAATGGTGCTTAATATAATGAATGTCGTATTTATGCTTCCAAATAGCGTCTTCCAGTGACGCGCCATATGGGTACCTAACCTGTGCCAAGCCTGTGACACCAGGCTTTACTGCATGGCGGAAACGATAATATGGAATTTCCATTTCAAGGTCTTTAATAAAGATCTCTCGCTCAGGCCTTGGGCCAACTATTGACATACTTCCCTGTAGAACATTTATTAGCTGAGGTATTTCATCAATACGTGTTTTTCGAATGAATTTTCCTACTTTTGTGATTCTTACGTCATTTTCACTAGCCCATTGAGCACCATTTTTTTCAGCATCACTACGCATAGACCTAAATTTATAAACTTTAAACTCTTCATTATATTGGCCTGTTCTTTTTTGTTTATATAAAATAGGGCCTGGGCTTTCTAATTTAATAAGTAAAGCAGCCATTAATGAAAGCGGTAACGTTATAAAGAGTAAGAATATAGAACTAACTACATCTAAAACTCTTTTGGTTATTTGAGTTCTTTTATTCGATAAAATTGAAAATGCTTTTTGATGTAAAAAGTAACTACTGTGCAACAAATGTACTTCTGTGTACTTTAACCTACCGTCTAAATAACTGACTAATGGTTCTACCCATGCACCACTCTCAGTTGCCCTTACTAGAAAGTCTCGTTGCTTATCTGTTAACTGCGCACTTCTGTAATGGCATATAACTTTTTCAGTAAAGTCGACTATTGAGAAGTCATTAATTACAAGCTCAAATGAATGTGCATTAATAATTTCTACAATATTAGAAACACACTCATCTGGGCAAAATACATATATTTTATTTTGCTTTAGTGCTTCTTTTTTTGATTTAAAACTCTTAGTAAACAATTAAAAATTCCAATTTGTCTAATGCGTCAAGAAATATCTTGTTACTTATGATTCAAAGTTTAATCATCTAAAGTAATGTTTATTTAAAATTTATTTATAGTTTTAACCTAATCTGACTTATTTTATAGGTTTACTATTTCCCTGTTTAATAAAATATCTCACTAAGACAAAGACACAGCTAATAAAAAAACCTAATATAACCCCTACCAAACAAATCAAAGCTCTTTTCGGTTTAAACTTTTTCTCTGGCACTATAGCTGGATCAATTGTTTTGAAAACATATTCATCTCGTACATTAGCGAACATAATAGTTTTTGTTTGCTCTTCTACTAATTTATAAAGTACAGCACGAATATCAGCAATTTTGGTTTGTTGTATTTGTGACATTAAGAAACTAGTACTTTTATTTGCTTCGACTACATCGCGCTGTTTCATAGTTGAGTTTATTTCTTGTATTAGCCAATTTACCCATTGCTCTGCAATATATGGTGATACATGCTCTACTGAAATAGTCACCATACCATTTTCTTTATTTGCATTTGTAGAAAGTACTTTTGTAAACTCTTTGTAAGCTTCTTGCATTGAAGGTTCAGCCTTAAAAGGGGGTTCAACTTCACGAACCCATTTAGCGTCACTTTTTAAATAAAGGTCTCTGTTATAATTT
Organism: Pseudoalteromonas sp. BSi20429; assembly: GCF_000238895.1. Taxonomy (NCBI): domain Bacteria; kingdom Pseudomonadati; phylum Pseudomonadota; class Gammaproteobacteria; order Alteromonadales; family Pseudoalteromonadaceae; genus Pseudoalteromonas; species Pseudoalteromonas sp. BSi20429. Next base: position 20,794 of record NZ_BADV01000033.1, read on the forward strand.
ATTGTGTTATTTTGACTATTCCACGATTTTGCGGCCATTAAGTCAGGCAATATATTATATTTTTTAATAAACTCGCTGGTAAATTTACGCGATTGCAACACTTCAAGTGCCATCTGAGTTTTATCTACACCACCGCTACCTAAACTAACACCTGCTAAACTAGCCAAACCGCCAAACTGACCAGCTAATGCTCCTAGTCCTCCCTGCTGCTCTTGCTCTGCAGGTGCTAATAAAGCTTCTGATTTATAAATGTTAGGCTGATTAATCGCATAAAAAACAGACGTCACTGCAAATAAAATGGTTATTACAATAATAATCCATTTCCCTTGCCAAATAGCAGTAAGCAGTTCTCTTAAGTCGATTTCGTCATCAGCAATCATAGGCTTATTTTTATCTGTATGATTATTTGAGTTATTATCCATTTACATCTCATATTTTTGCTATCAGCTATTAAAATAATTTTAATAGCGCTAATACAAACTTAAGCTAGAAATACTTTCATTCTGCTTAAGCTGTTAGGAAAAACTTGCTTTTTATTAAATACCGCTAATAGCAGCAACCGCTACACCTAGTTGGTACATAATCTGCGTTGCAGTACTCCAAAGCGTTAGCTTATCCATATGCCCTGCATCCATTGGTATTACTATTGTGTCGCCTGGTTCTAACTGATCAGCATTATTTGCTGCGAACCAGCCACCTGTATTTGGTATTTTTACAGAGCCATTGGCTTTAATAATGTAAATTCTGTCTTCAGCTGCACGCTCTTTAAGGCCACCACTTAGCGCAATATAATCATCAACACTAACCCCTGTTTTATATAGATGTGATGTAGAGTAGTTAACTTCACCAATTATGCTAATTGAATCGCGCTTGCTTGGTACATAAAGTGTATCACCATCTTGTAATACTAAGTTTTGTTGATTATTTACAATTAACGGCAAGTCAATTACTAAACGGCCTACGGCTTCAACACTCGCGAGGTCGTTTAACAGCTTGTTCATTTCTTCATACGAAAGTGTGCTACTGCTTACAGAGTTTTGGAAGCTCTTAGAAGCTATATCACGGCGAAGCTCTGTAGATAAACGTGCTAACTGCTTTTCCTCTTGCTCTTTAATCGACGTACGGGTAAATACAGCTGCTTTTTGCTCTGCAAAATTTGAAAACCCCCCCGCGCGTTCAAGTAATTCAGTTAGCGTTTCACCACGGCGTATAGTGTAGGTACCAGGGAATTTAAGCTCGCCTTTTAATTCTACTTTTACGTTTTCTTGCCAATTTGGAATAGCGAATACGTTTATGCTGTCTTTACTTTGTAATGTAATATTACTTTGAAGGTCGCCTTTCAGGGCGCTTTCAAGATCAAATCGTAAGTGTTCGATCTTAGAACCATCGCTGGCTACAATACGTGTAATTTCAGCTTGTTTTACGTAGGCAGACTCCAGCAAACCACCGGCTGCTGTTATTAAATCACTTACCTCACCACCAATCATTAGTGGATAAATACCAGGATAAGTAACGTTTCCGCTAATCTCAACTAATTGCATAGCTTGCTGCACTGATGCTTGCTGCTTAAATTTAGCAATAATTGGCGCTAATAAATTATGGCGGCTAAATAACGCGTAATCTTCAGGTTTGAGTTCTTGGTCTTCTTCTTTTTTTGCTTTGCGCTTAGAAATTTCAGCAATAGTGAGTATTTTATTGTCTTCAAGAACAAGTTCTTCGTCTTCTTGATTAACGCCAATGTATTTTTCGAACTCTTTTTGTTCAAACTTATGCCATTGCTCTGCTTTTTGTTGCTGCTTTTGTTGCTCTTGACTAAGAGCCATATTTGCTAGAGTTGATTGCTCTAATTCTTTTTCTTCAAAACGACTAAATACAACTATCTTGTCATTAGCTTGAAGTTGTAAGTTATTTTCAGGGTTTTTAATAATCGCTTGAGCAACGTCGAATTGGTGTGCTTCTATATCGCCGTTTATATTTATTTCGCGGATTACGAGTCCATAGCTTAAATCGGCTTGCGGTAATAAATCACCACGTACTGATTTAAGTACATCTGAAATGCGCTTGCCTTGATGCCACTGATAATTGCCTGGGCGCGCTACAGCACCAATTAAGCTAACTGAGTTTTGATATTGCGAGCTAACTGAATTAAAGCGAATACGGTCGCCATCTTGTGGAATATAGTTAATTTGCGATTTTGAAAAATCTACCGATAGCACTTCTTTACGATCGAAGTTAAAGCGCTCTACAATTGCGCTTTTGGCATATGCATTTGGTTTAAGGCCTCCGGCCATTGCTAATAACTGCTTAGCAGACTCACCTTTTTTAAGTTCAAAGATAGCTGGGCGTTTAACCGCACCTTCAACTCTTACTTGAGCGCCAACTGATGGAATAAATACAGCATCGCCCGGCTTTAATACGATATCGTTACTGCTATCACCATTAATAAGTAAGTCGTAAAGGTCAAAATTTGCAACTACGTTGCCTGCGCGTTTAACTTGAATATTACGAAGAGAGGCAATGTCAGACACACCACCACTTACAAATAATGCGTGCGAAACAGTTGTTAATGAAGAAACACTGTAGCTACCCGGCTTGTAAGCCTCACCTAGCACTAAAATACGCATGCTACGAAGTTGACCAAGCGATACAAAAGCTTTTACGCCAATAACTTCTTGCTCTACTTTTACTTTTATTAGTTCTTTAATTTCAGCAAAGGTTAAACCTGCAACTTCTACAGGGCTTAGATCAGGAATACTAATACGTCCTTCACGGTCAACTATGACTTCAAAACTTTCGCTTTCTTTTCCGTAAAAGTTAATTTTTAACTGATCGCCAGGGCCTACAATGTACGTATCGGATACTGCGGCATTTTCGCTTGGCATAAATGTAGTGGGTTCACCTGCAAACAACTCATAACCATATGGTTTTAATTCGTCTGCTTTTGGTTTGAAGCGCTCTTCATCTGTTAGCTTTTCTTTTTCTGGCTCTGCGCGCTCACCAATACTGTTTTGTTGCTCAGTATTATTTTGATTATTAGATTGGTTTGTACCGGTGATTGTTGAAACATCAACACCATACTGTTTTGCTAGGGCTTCTTGCTGAGCTTTTGGCAGCTTTTTAAATTGCTCAATTTGAGATGCTGTTGGCGTAAAAGCCAAAGTACTAAAACTACAAAGTAGAATAAAAGCACTAATAAATTGTGTAAAAACTTTCACGAGTAGGTATATCCCTAGGTCTACAACCAAAATTGGTGGCTATAATACATTAATTTTGAGCAAATAAAAAAGGGACTTTCGTCCCTTTTGTCACTTTAATGTCATTAACTTAGTTACATTGGTTAAAAACTGTAAACCAGTGTGAATGATGTTTCTGTGTCAGTGCTTTCTTTGTCGTCAGCAACATCTGAGTTGTTAGTGACATTAAAAGCGACTTTCATTTGTAATGAGCCGTTTATTTTTGCAAGCAATGCAGTTTCTGAACGAGTTTTAGTGTTTGTATCACCATACTCTACAGCAACTAATTGAGTAAAACGTGCACTCTCAGAAATTTGCCAGTTGTAATCTAATTTACCTAAGGCAATTACTTCGCCTTCAAACTCGCCAGCAAGAGAGTTACCGTTATCATCTATTTCAGTGCTGTCATCTGGGTATTCAAAATATTTATAACCAGGACCAACTTCGGCACTTAACCACATTGTTTTTTCGTTTAATAAACGTAAACCGTAACCAGCAGAAATTACTGACTCACTTCTATATGCTCCAAAATAATCTGAAACGTGTGAACCATAAATGAATAGATGAGAATGATCTTCATTTAATTTGTAATTACCTTGCGCTGAAATCGAGTACTTTTCATTTGTGCGCTGTTTATTTTTGTCGCCATTCGCATCTTCAACTTCATCTTCTTTGTAGATGCCGTCTAGTTTGTATTCGTTGTTCCAGTGTTCAAGGTTGTGCTGTACTTTAATACCACCTTTGAGTGTGGTCGTTTCTGTATTACCACTTGTGATAATAGCACCAAGCTCACTGGTAACTTCCCACGTTTTTTGATCTGCGTCTGCAGCGAATGCATTTGTTGCAGCAGATGCTGCAACTAAAACTGATAAAAGCTTTAATTTCATTAAAAAATAACCTTTGTATAAATGTATATCTATTTTATTAAAGCATTACTTGTTAGAGCAAGCTAAACAGCTAAGTAATAATGTAAAAAATTTCATGCAGCAAATACTGCATGAAATTTTTATGTCTAATAGCCATTTTATCACTACAACAATTAATATAACTTTAATTAAATAACTATTTAAAATTAGTCTTGCTTGTGTAAATGAACATCCATTTGTGGAAATGGGATTGCAATATTTGCATCATCTAATGCAATTTTAATATTTTCCATTAATGACCAGTAAGTAGGCCAGTAATCAGCAGCGTTAACCCAAGGGCGAACAACAAAGTTTACGCTAGAATCACCTAGCTCAGATACAGCTACTGTATAGGCTGGGTCTTTAAGTATGCGTGTTTCTGCATCTAATACAGATTTTAATACTTCTTTTGCTTGACGTAAATCAGCATCGTAACTAACACCAATAACTAAATCGATACGGCGAGTAGACTCACGCGAGAAGTTAGTAATAGCGCCTGACATTATTTGAGAGTTTGGTACGATGATTACTTTATTATCTGGAGTACGAAGTTCAGTTGAGAATATTTCGATTTTCTTAACAGTACCCATTTTATTACCTGCTTCAACAAAGTCACCAGACTTGAATGGGCGAAGTAAAATAATAAGTACGCCTGATGCGAAGTTAGATAATGAACCTTGTAATGCTAAGCCAACAGCTAAGCCTGCAGCACCTAAAATAGCAATGAACGAAGTTGTTTCAATACCAATTTGCGAAAGTGCCATTAAAATAGTAACAGCAAATACAAGTGTGTACACAATGCTTGAAACAAACGACCCTACAGCTTTATCTACTTTCTTTTTAGCAAAACCTTTTTCAGTTAAGTTAGAACAAAACTTAGCGATACGACTACCAAGTAAGAAGATAACAAGCGCAACAACAGCTTGTATACCGTAGTGTAAGATTAGGCCTGAGTTATCGTTAAGCCAATTAAGTACTGAATCCATATTTACTCCAAATGTTTTTTATTAAGCGTTTTCCGAGCATTATTATACATTAATTTACAATTTATTCTCATAGAATAATGAATTAATACTATTAAAGTCGCCTGTATTCGATTTTTCGCGAAGGTTATGCGACAAATATGTTACCTAATCCCCGTAAATACTAACTGTCCAACTACTGATTAAATTTGTGTATTTAAATTATTTTAATTTATTTCACTTTTAGACTTCACAAGATTTATTATTTTATGTATTATGCGCGCCACACCAAACAAGGTGTGTGTAGTGGCGGTTGTAGCTCAGTTGGTAGAGCCCCGGATTGTGATTCCGGTTGTCGCGGGTTCAAGCCCCGTCAATCGCCCCACTTTTTCTCCTAGTAATCCCCTTATTTATATTTTAATAATTCCCCTAAATTATCTTTTTTAATATTCTATACAGCATACCTAAGCTTTGTTACCCAAATTAATATTTTAAGCTAAATTAGTTTATCAGCAACCTCTCCCTTTTAATTAGTTTAACTTGAAGATTGATTAAGCAAGTATTTAGCCTGTAATTAAATAACATTTATTTAACCAATGTGATTACATTGGCTGTACTTAAGTACAAAAAGTGCTAGATTTCTAGTACTAATACCAACCTGCATAAATATTTGAGCAACTTAACGAATTAAATTGCACTATAACGTTGTTAAAAATTTTTATTTAGAACAACTAGATACAAAAACTTTCGCCTAGTTATAGCGTAATTTCCTTAACGTTAAATAGACCCCACATATAAGCAGATTGGCATAACATCACTTTATTACAAAACATCAAACTTCCTATGGGATATAAAATTAAGCATGATTAAACAGCTTTTAAGAAATTTACTATGTAGTTATTTGACCTTAATAAGTTTTAGCTCATTGGCTCAAAGCAATGATGAATATGATAATCTATTGATTGAACTGCAAAAATTAGTTTCTGAAAAGAAATATACTCAGGCTTACGAAAAAAGTAACAGTGAATTTCAATACTTAGGTGAGCCTGTTTATGATTTTTTACTTGGGGTTTCTGCGCTTAAAACAGGAAATGCGGCACCTGCTGTATTTGCTTTTGAACGCGTGGTTGAAAACAACCCTAGATGGTATGAAGCTCGCTTGTACTTAGTTCGTGCTTATTTAACCGTTAATAATTTACCTGCTGCCGATACTCAAGCTTTAATACTGATTAACTCACCTAACACACCTAATAACATAAAGTCTTTGGCACAGTCGTTACTTGATACAACCACACTTAAAAAGCAAGAAGCTGGGCGTTCTTATAAGCAAAATATTGAGCTTGCACTTGGCGTTGATGGCAACGTAAATGCGGGTACGGCAGAAAATACGATTATAATTCCTAATATTGGTGAATTTTTATTATCGTCAGAAAGTAAAAGTACGCAAGACAACTATGCGCGACTAAATTACAGAGGAAAGTACTCTCACCCCATAGATCAAAAAAGTTTAATCACTTTGAGTGTTAATACCGGGTGGTACAAGTTTGCAGAACTCAGCCAATACGATCGTATAAATGCGCATATTAATGCTGCCTATCAATATAAACAAAATGACATAAGTTGGTTTGCACAAGTATCGACGACTCCATTAATGCTTGATGGCGATCTTTATCGTACTGAATCAGCTTTAACAGCAGGTGCTAGTTATAAGCTGAATAAACAAGTTAATTTATTTAGCTCTGCGACTGCGGGGGTTTTAAATAATAGATTTGATGAAAAGCTCAATAATTCGTTTTATGCAATAAACGCAGGAGCTAGCTATGCAACTAAGCAATGGTTTCAAAGTTTAAGTGTTAACGCTAAAAATGAAGAAGCCGATATTACTGAAGGTGAATTTAATAGCCGTAATATTACGAGTTTGTACTACCAAGCAAACACTCAGCTGGCCCAGCATTGGCAGTTGTTATCTCTTGCTGGATACCAATGGATTAATTATAAAGATGATCACCCTTTATTTTTACAAGAACGTGCCGATAACCTCTTTATGCTCTCAACCACTGTTCGCTATTTAGTTAATCGTGATTTAGCAATACAGTTGGCTGCCAACTATCAAGATAAATCCAGTAATATTTCTTTATTCGAATATGACCGTTTAGATATCAATTTAAGCGCTTCTTACTCATTTTAATTTAAGGTATTTATGAAACATTTACTCCCTGTAATTACCACTTTACTTTGTGTAAGTTTTTATACACAAGCAAATGATCCTGCTGGTAAAACTATTTTAGCGCGAGGCTCTGTACTAGCGGTTGATGGAAGCTCTGAACAACAACGGCAGTTGCAGCGCAGAGATACCGTTTTTGGTGTAGATCGCATTACGACCGGAGAGAAAAGCAAAGCGCAATTTTCAATGTCGGATGGTGGTTTAATCGCTTTAAAAGAAAATTCAGAACTAAATATTGCTAACTACGAATTTGATGATAATACCCAACAAGGTTCTGCTTCTATTGAGTTACTTAAAGGTGGTTTACGCTCTATTTCGGGTGTGATTAAAAAAAATGGCGGCTCTTATAATGTAAAAACCCCCGTTGGCTCTATTGGTATACGGGGAACACATTTTGAAGTTCAGCTCGTTGAAGGCAATGTGTTTTTAGCTGTATGGGATGGCGCAATAGATTTAACTTTAGAAAATAATAGCGTGGTTTCTTTGGGTGATAACGAGGCATTTTCGTTTGCACAAATTACAGCCTCTGGTGAAGTATTAAAAACGACGCGTGCGGCACGTGTGTTTGATCAAAATATAGTAACGATCGACCCTAAAGATGACAACGAAGAAGAGACTGAACAAGCATCTGTAACTGAAGTTGAAGTAAATGCTTTTGAAGCAGATACAGATACTATGGATATATATTCTGAACAACAATTTCAAACAGTTAGCAGCGCATCTTTAGTCGATCAAATAGCTCAGCGCCAAGGTGTGTTTAACTATGAAGCATCAAGCTTTAATGTAAATTCGAGTGTGGGTGCTGTTACTGACTTTGCTATGACTATGGCCGTTGATTTTGATAATGGCACGGTACCTGATGGCGAAATTAGTTTTAATGACGCGGGCGGAAATTGGTATGCGGCTTACAGCGGTTTAATAAATTTAAGCGAACTTGACTTAGCCGTTACATTTGCATCCCATGGCAACAATAAAGCCGAGGGCGATGTTGATGCAATATTTTTGAATGACTTAGACAACATTACTGGCAACTTTAATCTTAACGAAATAAATAATCCTGATGTAAATGCTAGCGGTTCTTTTAAATTAGAACCATAAACACATTGGATACAAAGCTTTTATTATGGAGTATTTAAAATGACAGCAAAAAATATATTTTTGCTTGGTTCTATGGTGTTTTTGTTAAGTGCCTGTGGAGGCTCAGAAGAAAGCCCTGCTCAAGAGACAATACAATCACCTACGGCTGAAGTAGTAACGCCAACGGTGACTAGCTATATAAATTTGGCTGGTGTTATAGCGAGCAATCAAACCAAAAATACAAAAGTTTTAGGTGCTGTCACTTCAAGTAGAGGTGTTGTTGGATCAAGCATAGCTAATACACGCGCTAATATTGTTTTTTCACAAACAAACGAAACTGTGCAAGGCAACGTTTCTTTTTTACTTGAAGCTTCGGATACTGATGGCATTGCTGAAGTTAATTTAGTGCTCCCTAGTGTCAATAAAAGCATATCACTGTGTTCTTCTGATTGTGGTTTTGACTACGAAAAATCAATTATAGGCCTCAGCCCTGCGCTTTATGGCGTAACTCCAGGAGAGATACGCCTAGAAATATGGATAACTGACACTTTAAATAATCAAGTCCTTGCTGATGCAATTACTTTTAACTGGCAACCATATCAAATTGAAGGTGTTACAGCTCAGCGAGACGAAGATAATATTAATCTTTCGTGGCAAGCTAACCCCGAACTTAATCGTTATAACGTTTATATTGCAACTCAAACTGGAGTTTCATCTACTAATATTAATGAATTAGAAAACGGGCAACAATTTTTAAGTATTCAAGATACTGCATTAAGCATTACCGAGTCACTTACAGATAAAAGTTATCAAGTACTTATTACCGGTATTGATGGCAGTGGTGAAAGTGGCTTTGCTAATATAATAAACATAGCACCAGTGGGTGGAGAGCTTGCATTTGCACCAGAAGCTAATGCCGATCAGTTTCAGATAAATGAAGATCAAACCCTGCAAGGCAACGTTCTAACAAATGATACGAATCAATACAGTGGCGATTTACGTGTAAATGCAGATGCATTAATTCTACCGCAGCATGGCACCATTGATATAAATGAAAATGGGGATTTTACTTATATCCCTATTGCAAACTTTAATGGTGAAGATGCCTTTAGCTATCAAGTTGCTAACGAGCTAGGTATGACAGATACCGCAGTTGTAGAGATAACCATTTTAGCTGTTAACGACGCTCCTATTGCGCTTGATAATACTTATAACATTACAAACAATGGAACCTTAGTTGTCCTATCGCCTGGCTTACTTATTAACGATAGCGATATTGATTTAGATGGCTTAACTGTTGATACAACGCCTGTTAGCGAACCGACAAGAGGACAATTAACCCTTTTTGATAATGGTAGCTTTGAATACCAAGGCGAGCAGAACATGCAAGGTGAGGACAGCTTTCAGTATAGAGTTGTTGATGCACAAGGTGCTCAGGCTATTGCAAATGTAACTATTGTAAGCTCAAACACTAACGTAGCCCCTGTAACAAAAAATGATAGCTATAGTTTAAGCGAAGATGAAACACTTGTGGTTACAGCAGCCAATGGTGTGCTTAGTAACGATACTGACCCAAATAATGACAGTTTTTCAGTTGATGAAACATTTATTGTGGCACCAACACATGGCCAACTATTATTAGCAATTGATGGCAGCTTTAGTTATGTGCCAGATGCTAATTTTAATGGTGTTGATCAATTTCGATATCAAGCTATCGACTCATTAGGTGCAACCTCTACAGCCACAGTAACTTTAGTAATAAACAGCGAACCCGATAGCCCTGTCGCACAAAATGATGCCTATCAATTTAGTAAAAATAAACTATTTGAAGTAACAGTACAAAATGGCTTGTTAATTAACGACTTTAATATTGAGGCTGGCGATTTATCGGTTAATACTACGGCAATTAATACAACTCAAAATGGCGAACTTACATTAAATGCTGATGGCTCGTTTACTTATCAACCAGACTCAGGTTTTATTGGTGTAGATAGCTTTACCTATTCAATTTCAAATGAGCAGGGCTTAACTGCTACAGCTCAAGTAACATTAAGTGAAAGCGGCGTTAATACTTTTCCAGAAGCCAATAACGATCAATTTACGTTAGACGAAGACAGCTCTGCATCTTTATTAGACGTGCTAGCTAACGACACTGATGCAGATGGCGATACGATTAGTATTTCGAACATAGAAAATATTGCTGGAGAAGCGACTATTGTCGCCGGAAAAATACAGTTTACTCCACCAGCAAACTTTTCAGGTGAGATAGTACTAACTTACACCATTACGGATGGCTATAGCATTGGTAATGAAGGCATAAACGACAGAACAGCAAGTGTGACGATTACCGTTACATCCGTTAATGATGCCCCTACTGCAAATACTGATTCAGCAACGATGAACGAAGATGCTCCTGCGTTATTAGTTAACGTACTAGCTAACGATTCCGACATTGATGGCGATACTCTTTCAATAACAGCTGCTACCGCAGATATAGGTTCTGCATCTGTTGTTGATAATAAAATTCAATACACTCCTGCTGATAATGCAAATGGAGCCGCAATTATTAGCTACATAATAAGTGATGGTAACGGCGGTACTGCAACTACAAACTTAACAATAATTATTACTCCTGTAAACGATACTCCTATTGCAAACGCAGACTCAGCGACAGTAGATGAAGATGCAGCGCCAATACTAATAAACGTATTGGCAAATGACTCTGACGTGGATGGTGATAGCCTCACTATCAGTGCTGCCTCGGCAAATACTGGTTCAGTCGCAGTGGTTGGCAATCAAATTCAATATACACCGGCAGCCAACGACAACGGTGTAGCAACAGTTACTTATACTGTAAGCGATAGCAGCGGTGGTGCCAGTACAACAACGTTAACTATCACTATTACTCCCGTAAACGATGCTCCAATAGCAAACGCCGATTCGGCTACCATGGCTGAAGATGCAGCGCCAATACTAATAAACGTATTAGCCAATGACTCAGATGTGGATGGCGATAGCCTCACTATCAGTGCAGCCTCGGCAGATATTGGCTCGGTCTCAGTGGTTGGCAATCAAATTCAATATACACCGGCGGCCGACAGCAATGGCTTAGCAATAGTTACTTATACCGTTACTGATAATAATGGCGGAACAGATAATACCACGGTCACTATTACTATAACTGC
>NZ_BADV01000032.1:0-63589 GCF_000238895.1 Pseudoalteromonas sp. BSi20429
CTTTTTTGTGTTTTGAACAGCTAAACAGTTATTTTTTTACTACAAACTGTCCTTCAAATTCGGCAACCACGTTATCACCATCGTAAATAGTTACAGGCACTACGTAACTTGCTTTACCGTCGGTTTCTAAATCGCTTAACTTGCCCTTACAGGTTTGTATATCAACACAACCACGTGGGTCGGTAGTAAGCGGCTTTAAGTACTTAATGTTAGCATCGGCTAATACAATATTACCTTCAAGCCCAGCTTCTTTAAGCGCTAAGTACGTAGCGCCCCAACCTGTTAGCGTGGCCAAGCTATAAATAGAGCCTGCAAACATGGTGTTATGTAGGTTTAAGTTAGCGTCTAGGTCGGCGCTGGTTGTAAATTGCCAATCGGTATAGCTTTCTACCTTAATACCCATCGCGTCACTAATTGGAATAGACTCTCGCCACGTATTTTGTAGTACTTGCGTCCAATTTGGATGACGGAACCAGCCTGGCTCACACGGTTTTTGCTTTACCATTTTAAAGTGTTGTACATCGCCATACGCTAAGTGCGCTTTTTCTTTTAATTCGTAACCGTGGCGTTTATAAAACTCAAGCGCACGTTCGCGTGCAAACAAAACCAATTCATCGGCATTTTGTGTCCATGCTATTTTTTCAAGCTCATGAAGCAAACGACTACCAATATGCTGATTACGGTTCCCCTCTGCAACTGCCATGTAGCGCACTTGTGCTTGCTCATGATTGTTAAAGTGCAAACGTGCTACACCTAGCACTTCGCCTTCTTTATTTTTTATAAAGCGGTGCTCAGAGTCTTGTTCCATATCGTCTTGTTCAGAGCCACGAGGCTCGCCCCAAGGCGCGCGTAATACCTGCCAACGCAATTGGTAATACGCTTGCCAATCTTCGCTACTTTGTGGGGTGCTTACCTGAAACATACATACTCCTGTTGTTATATAAGCCGTAAATAAAAGTCAAAAAAAAGGCTACGGCGCTATACTAATAGTATTGGTTATCTACCAAGCTAAAAAAATAAAATAATTAAATTGAGTGGCATTATTATGGCAAATACCATACTCCATCTTAAAAAAACTGCAAATACGACTTTGGTGATGGCTGTAAAATAACGTAAAAAAATAATGACAAAGGCCATTGCGCTTTAACGTTGCTAGTTTATGCTGAGAATATGACTGAAAAAATCAATTATATAAATTCACTGACGGGTTTGCTGAGCGATCAATTTATTGAAAATAGCCACAGCATTGGTCAGTTAATCTATTGGCATAAATGCAGTGGCGATCACATTCAAGTACGTGAGCACGAGCAGTTACGCTGGTTACTTATTAACGACACTCTTCAATCTGTTATTGATTTAAATAACCCGGATTTATTACTTTTTCCACACTTATTGTACCTAGATAAGCATTGGCAAGCTCTTAAGCCGCCACAAAAAGTGTTAGAACTCGGCCTTGGCGGCGGTGCAATTCGTAATTATTTACAACACAAATACCCTAAAGCACAAATAACATCGGTTGAAAAAAACGCCGATATTATTGATTGCTATACCCAGTTTTTTTCGTCAAATAAGAATGAGCAACTGCTGTGCGCCGATGCGCAACAGATTTTAGAAAGTGTGCAAAATATTGATTGGATTATTCTAGATTTATTTAGCCAAATAGACGCGCCTCGATTTTTATTTGAAGAGGCATTTTATAAAAAAATCTACTCGGCTTTAAATAACAACGGCGTGCTATTTATTAACTTTTTATCGCAGCATGAGTCGCAATTAAAGCAACTTCAGCAGCTATTACTCGATGTATTTGGTTGTAATGTTAGCCCGCAAAAAATTACGGGCTATGTAAATCATATTGTCGTGGTAACCAAAAACTTAAACAGATAAGTTAAACGTAACGGGCCCATCGTTACACAAGCTTACTTGCATATCGGCACCAAACTCACCTGTGGCTATTGTAAGCCCCAACTCTTTAGCTTGAGCTACAAAGTATTCGTAAAGCTCGTTAGCTTGGCTTGGCGTTGCCGCAGATGAAAAACTAGGGCGCATACCCTTTTTAGTATCAGCCGCTAGCGTAAATTGCGAAACCACCAGTAACTCACCTTTAATATCTTTAAGGCTTAAGTTCATTTTGTCGTTTTCGTCAGTAAAAATACGATAATTACTTACCTTGTGTAAAAGCTTATCGGCCGTTTGTTTGTCGTCGTGTTTTTCAACGCCCAGCAACAACAATATACCTTGGCTAATTTCGCCTACCACGTGGTTGTTAATTTCTACTTTGGCATGCTTTACACGTTGTATTAAACCTTGCATTTAAACTGTGTCCTTTACTGCTGGTTCATCATCTTCTAGTTCAAGCTCTGGTGTTTCTGGAATATCATTTGGGCTAATGCACGCAGTAAATTCAGCGCCAAGCAAAACAACGACCCAAGACAAATACACCCATACAAATAAAATAGGAATGGTTGCTACTGCGCCGTAAATAACTTCGTACGAAGGAAAATGGCTAATATAAAGTGCAAACCCTTTTTTAGTCAGCTCAAATAAAAGTGCCGCAAAAAAAGCGCCAGGTATTGCCGCTCTGAACGATACACGCGTATTAGGCACTAAGGTGTAGAGCATAATAAAGCCCACCATCGAAATCCCATACGGCAATAGCTTTAACAAAAACCCGCTAAACCCCGGAATTCCCTGATCAGCAAACGACACCAAAGATACAATATAAGAGGTAACACCAATACTGGCACCGAGCAACATAGGCCCTAAGCTCAAAACCATCCAATACACAGCAAATGAGATCATCATTGGGCGCTTTTTCTTAATTCGCCAAATTCGGTTTAATGTGGCATCTACATTACGTATTAACAGCAATGCAATTGCAGCTAAAAAGCCAATACCTACCGCCGTCATTTGGTTGGCATTGCCCGCAAAGGAGCTAATATGCTCTCTAATAACATCGGTAGAGGTAGGGACAAAGTTGGTAAACAAAAAGCTCTCAATTTCCATGCGAGTAGATTCAAAGCCCGGAAAGGCTGAAAATATAGCAACACCCACCGCAATTAATGGCACTAAAGAAAGAAGGGTTACGTAAGCAAGGTAACCTGCATTAACCGTTATTTGATCGTCTATACAACGATTAAAATACTGCATCCACCAACCAGGTTGCTGCCGTATAAAGGACTTAACTTGCTGTTTGTAATGTGAGAGCTTATCATTCATACAATTGACTTGTGCTTATATAGTTTTGATTATAATAACAATCAGCGCCATAATTTACAGCACTAACGCTCGTAAACAGGAATTCAAATGAAAAAACAAACATTACTCAGTGTTTCAATGCTTGTAGTAACACTTACTTTAACTGGCTGCCAATCAGCTTATTATTCTGCGATGGAAAAAGTGGGTGTTCACAAACGCGATATTCTTATTGATCGCGTAGAAGAAACCAAAGACTCGCAACAAGAGTCACAAGAAGAATTTAAATCGGCACTAGAGCGCTTAACTACTCTAATTGATTTTAATGGTGGCGAACTACAAGACACTTACAATCAACTAAACGATGATTACGAGTCGAGCTTAAATGCCGCTAACGAAGTGTCAACTAACATCAATAAAGTAGAAGACGTGGCAGAAGCGCTATTTGATGAGTGGGCCGATGAGTTAGAGCAGTACAAAAGTGCATCACTTAAGCGTGAAAGCAGCAAAAAGCTAACTGCGACTAAGCGTCAATTTGATCAGCTATTACGCTCAATGCGCAGCGCAGAGAGTAAAATGGAGCCAGTATTAACCTCGCTTCATGATAACGTTTTATACCTAAAGCATAACTTAAATGCACAAGCGGTATCGGCTATTAAAGGTGAATTCACTAACCTTAAGCGCGATATTCAATTGTTGATGAACGACATGAACAAATCGATTGCCGATTCAAACAAATTTATTGAACAAATGAATAGCGCTGGCTAATCATTTGTTACTTTAACAAGCCTGCTTAATTGCAGGCTTTTTTATGTTAAAGGGAATGCTAAAAGGGATTTACAATGAAACGCTTTTTAACCGCAACAACGCTTTTATGCTTACTAACTGCCTGCGCCGCACCTAATAATATTAACCGTATTACCAGCCCCGACTCAGTTGTTGTTATTAATGATAAGAACGGTCGTTATAAAAATTTATACACAGGTGAAAAAACATATCCCACTACCTGCACTGAAAACTGCTACCCAGCCCACCCAGACTTACTATGCAAAACCGGCAGCGAAAACTGCCAATACCAAGGTCTGCAAACTAAACCACAACTTAGCACCGGCTATACCGTACGCTGGCTTGGCCACGCTAGTTTTGTAATTAACACCCCAAATGGTCAAAGTGTGCTGTTTGATCCGGTAAAAAATCAGTTTGATTCTCCAGTCGCACTTGGCTTTAAACTCGGCGGTGGTATTTATCGTAAAGCAGGCGCTTGGCCTAGTGAGCAAGAACTGGAAAATATTGATGCTGTAATGTATTCGCATATTCATTACGATCATTTTAATAAGGCCGACATACAAAGCATTGGCAATAAACCTCGCTATTTAACACCACTCGGTATGGCCGACAACTTCCCTACCGGCGGTTTTAATATTACCGAAATGCCATGGTACTCAACAACCAACATTGACGACTTAGTGATTAATGCCGTGCCAGCTCATCATTTTAGCGCTCGCGTATTAGTACCCTTTATTTACGAAGATAACAATAAAGACTTATGGAATGGCTGGTTACTTGAACAAAACGGCAGTACCTTATTTTTTGCAGGCGATACGGGCTACTCAAAACACTTTAAAGATATACAGCAAAAATATGGCGATATAGATGTGTGCTTAATACCAATCGCATCTTACTACAGTAAAGAAAGTGGTAAATTTTATCGTTACGTCCATACCACACCTGAAGACGCGCTCAACGCAGCACAAGAGCTTAACTGCAAAGTAATGATACCGTGGGGATACGGTAACTCAAGTTGGAAAATGGGTGACCACAGCAGTCATTCAGCCTTGCTGCGCTTATTGCATATGTACAATAAAATGGATTCAAAAGTACCGCTGTATATTTTAAACGAAGGCGAAAGTATTTCACTATAACTATTTACTTAGCTGTTTTAAGATTGTTATTACATTAAGACAAATCCACAATAAAATTGAGAAGTTAATGAAAAAATTAGCACTCGCCTTAAGCTTTTTATTAAGCACGCCAGCAATGGCTATTGATGTTGAACATACATCAACTCCAATTACTATTGATGGCGTATCAGAAAGTGCGTGGGATAAAGCCGCTTGGCACGATATGCCTTATTTAATGGATGGCACACTGCCATCAAACGATGCCGACTTTAAAGGGCGTTATCGCTTACTGTGGGATCAAAACTATTTATACCTACAAGCCGATATTGTGGATGACGTTTTAATAGATACACACGCCGATCCAACGTATAAATATTGGGATGACGATGCGCTTGAAGTATTTATTGATAGCGATGCATCCGGTGGTAATCATCAATTTAATCACACCGCTTTGGCGTACCATATTGGCCTTGATAACCAAGCCGCCGATTACGGACCTGATAAAAAAGCCCATTTGTATACCGACCACCTAGTTAGTAACTGGAAGCGTAACACCACCGCGCCTTTTAACATTACCTGGGAAGTAGCGATAAAACTCTACCCTAATGATTATAAAGAAGGTGCTAAAAACACCCCAATTACACTTAGCGAAAAGCAAGTAATAGGTTTTATGCTAGCGTATTGCGATAACGATGGCAGCGACGTGCGCGAGCACTTTATGGGCTCACACGAAGTACAGCCAGTAAACGGCGACAGAAACCGTGGTTTTATAGATGCCGACGTATTTGGCAAAATCACCCTACTTCCTAAAAAGTAAGTTACTACCAATAAAATAATTGAACACGTATGTTGGGTTGAGCGAAGCGAAACCCAACAAAAAATACCCTACCAACAAACACTAGTACTTCGCATTATCGGCTGTTTAAGCTCTCCCTCTTTCACTTCTCATTCCCTTCTCCCTGTGCAAAAAATCTTTAAGTAAATTATTCACAAAGAGATTAAGAGGCGCTGCGCTTTTAGAGGTAAATATATTATGGAAGTTTCATCACAAAACAGTAGCTATATAATTTTGAGCTAAATACTGCCAGCTGACGACTTATAGCCTACAGCTCTTGTTTTCATCCACAAAAAAGCCGCTGTATTTTTCAATACAGCGGCTTTTAAAATCATGATTCTAAATTAATAGATTATGACTTAGGTCCACGACCTGCACGTTTACGTTCGTTTTCTGTAAGGTGGCGCTTACGAATACGAATGTTTAGTGGAGTTACTTCAACTAGCTCGTCATCATCGATGAACTCAAGCGCTTGCTCAAGTGAGTAGTTAAGGTGTGGAGAAAGCGTTTGCGCTTCATCTGTACCAGATGCACGTACGTTAGTTAACTGCTTACCTTTAAGGGCGTTAACTGTAAGGTCGTTATCACGGTTATGAATACCGATAACCATACCTTCGTACACTTCAACACCGTGACCGATGAATAAACGGCCGCGTTCTTGTAAGTTGAATAATGCGTTAGTAAGTGCTTTACCCGTTGCGTTTGCAATCATTACGCCGTTCTTACGAACACCGATGTCGCCACCTTTGTGAGGACCGTAATGATCGAACGTATGGTACATAAGACCAGAACCCGAAGTAAGCGTCATGAAATCAGTTTGGAAACCAATTAAACCACGGCTAGGGATCATGAAATCTAAACGCATACGGCCTTTGCCATCTGGAGTCATGTTAGTAAGTTCACCTTTACGTAGGCCAACTTGTTCCATAACAGAACCCTGATGCTCGTCTTGACAGTCAATAGTAACTGTTTCAAACGGTTCTTCTAGAACGCCATCTACAGTACGTAAGATAACTTCTGGACGAGAAACTGAAAGCTCGTAACCTTCACGACGCATGTTCTCGATTAGGATACCTAGGTGTAACTCACCACGACCAGAAACACGGAAGCTATCTGGGCTACCAGTATCTTCAACGCGAAGTGCTACGTTGTGTACTAATTCTTTGTCTAGACGTTCACGGATATTACGTGACGTTACAAACTTACCTTCTTTACCACAGAAAGGTGAGTTATTTACAGAGAATGTCATTGTTACAGTTGGCTCATCAACACTTAGTGGTGGTAATGCTTCAACGTTTCCTGGGAAACAAACTGTATCAGAAATCTTAAGCTCACCAATACCTGTTACAGTTACGATGTTACCAGCGTAAGCTCTATCAGTTTCGATACGTTCAAGACCTAGGTAGCTTTGTACTGCGCCAATTTTACCATTACGTGTAGTGCCATCAGCACTGATAATAGTAACTTGTTGGTTAGGAGCAACAGAACCACGTTTAATACGACCAATACCAACTACACCAACATAAGAGTTGTAATCTAGTTGAGAAATTTGCATTTGGAAGTCACCTTCAGGATCTGCATCCGGTGGTGATACTTCGTCAACGATCATCTTGAACATAGGTTCCATGTTGTCTGATGGCTCGTCTAAATCTAGTGTTGCCCAGCCGTTGATAGCTGAAGCGTAGATTACTTTAAAGTCTAACTGTTCGTCAGTTGCGCCAAGGTTGTCGAATAAATCAAAGATTTGATCCATAACCCAATCAGGACGTGAACCTGGCTTATCAATTTTATTGATAACTACGATTGGCTTTAAGCCTTGCGCGAATGCCTTTTGCGTAACGAAACGCGTTTGTGGCATTGGACCTTCTTGAGCATCAACAAGTAATAATACTGAGTCAGCCATCGAAAGTACGCGTTCAACTTCACCACCGAAATCGGCGTGTCCCGGAGTATCTACGATATTGATATGGTAGTCGTTCCAAGAGATGGCTGTGTTTTTAGCCAAAATGGTAATACCACGTTCTTTCTCAATGTCGTTTGAGTCCATCACGCGCTCTTCGTTACCGCCGCGTGTTTCTAATGTACCTGATTGCTCAAGTAGTTTGTCAACCAGAGTTGTTTTACCGTGGTCAACGTGCGCGATAATCGCTATATTTCTTAACTTTTCGATGCTCATATATTTACTCAGAGAAATTAAATTCTCAATGATCCTGCAAGATCTACGCACTCATCCACGCTTTCGCGAGATGTCCCAGCATAGGATTTAAAAGGGCGCATATTATCCCTCATTAATGACATGGATGAAAGTTTATCCAATACATATTTTAAAACTTTCTCAATACTTTTACTAAGTATCTGTTTTATATATGACAATTATATGAATTAAATTTCAATATTTTTTTGAAAAACAGTCTTTTTGACTATTTTTCCGATCTTTTTGTTACTCTTTTGCATTTAGGTTATGCTAATTTCAGCTGATTAAATTAACAACAAATTACGCTCTGTAAATTTTGCACCGAAATGGAATATTTACGCACCGATATGGTGCGTTTGTATATTCCATTTTGATGCAATGATATTTTTTTAATTTATAAACAGCCAGTTACAATAATGGCACAAAATCAGCTTAGTAAATACCAAAGCAATTATGCAGCAATAACAAAACCCAATAGTTGGAGGACACATGTCACAATCGGTTTTAGATTTTATTAAAGAAAATGACGTCAAGTTCATTGATTTACGCTTTACTGACACTAAGGGTAAAGAACAACATGTATCGATTCCTCATCACCAAGTTGATGAAGATTTTTTCGAAGACGGTAAGATGTTCGACGGTTCTTCAATTGCAGGCTGGAAAGGCATAAACGAATCAGACATGGTATTAATGCCAGTTCCTGAGTCAATCAAACTAGACCCTTTCACTGAAGAAGCGACATTAATTTTACGTTGTGACGTAGTAGAGCCTTCTACACTACAAGGCTATGAGCGCGACCCGCGTTCTGTTGCTAAGCGTGCTGAAGATTACATGCGTTCTACAGGCATTGCAGACACTGTTTTATTTGGCCCTGAGCCAGAATTTTTCGTATTTGACGATGTTAAATACAAATCAGATATGTCTGGTTCTATGTACAAAATTGATTCTAAGCAAGCTGCTTGGAACTCAGATAAAGAATATGCAGATGGCAACACTGGTCATCGTCCAGGTGTTAAAGGCGGTTACTTCCCAGTTGCTCCAGTTGATGACTTCCAAGATTGGCGTTCAGCTACGTGTCTAGTTCTAGAAGAAATGGGCCAAGTAGTAGAAGCACATCACCACGAAGTAGCAACAGCAGGTCAAAACGAAATCGCTACTCGCTTTAATACAATGGTATTAAAAGCGGATGAAATTCAAGAAATGAAATATGTTATCCATAACATGGCTCACTTATACGGTAAAACAGCAACGTTTATGCCTAAGCCAGTTGTTGGTGATAACGGTTCTGGTATGCATTGTCACCAGTCACTTGCTAAAGATGGTGTAAACCTTTTTGCTGGTGATAAGTACGGCGGTCTTTCTGAAGATGCACTTTACTACATTGGCGGCATCATCAAGCATGCTAAAGCAATTAACGCTTTCGCAAATGCGTCTACTAACTCGTACAAACGTTTAGTACCAGGTTTTGAAGCACCAGTTATGCTTGCATACTCTGCACGTAACCGTTCTGCATCAATCCGTATCCCAGTGGTTCCATCTGAAAAAGGTCGTCGTATTGAAGTACGCTTCCCGGATCCAACTGCTAACCCATACCTTGCTTTCTCAGCAATGCTTATGGCTGGCCTTGATGGTATCAAAAACAAGATCCATCCTGGCGATGCTATGGATAAAGATTTATACGACTTACCAGCTGAAGAAGCAGCAGAAATTCCAACTGTTGCAGCATCACTTGACGAAGCACTATCTGCACTTAGCGCAGACCGTGAATTCTTAACTCAAGGTGGCGTATTCACTGATGACTTAATCGATGCTTACATCTCACTTAAGTCTAAAGAAGTTGAAAAGCTTAACATGACAACTCACCCAGTTGAGTTTGAAATGTACTACAGCTGTTAATTAAGCTGTAAAAAATATGTGTGTTCTCAAGCCCGCTTTGCGGGCTTTTTTAATGGTAAAATTAGTCAATCTCCACTAAAGTTAAGTTACCGATAAAAATGCAGGGCTGCAGAGTGAATAACAAGATTTTATTACTATTAATTACTTTAGGATTAAGTAATTATGGTTATGCCGGTGAAACAAAAATATACGCTTGGAAAGATAAAAATGGCGTATTAGTGTTCTCAGACACCCCTCATAAAGGGGCTCAAGAGGTAAAGCTCACCAGCCAAGATCTTAATATGCCTGCAACAAATACTGACATTTTTGACGAGCAACCTCAGCCTCAACAAGCGGCCTTTAGTATTGCTATTTCCTCACCTGATCATAACCAGACTATTCGTGAAAATACCGGCACTGTTTATGTAACTAGCCGAATAAAACCACGCTTTGAAACTGGTTTTACTATACAACTTTTTATTGATGGTAAAGCACACGGCCCAGCCAGTGGCAGCTCAACCTTTGCAATTAGAGATGTAGAACGTGGTCAGCACACACTACAATTAAAGCTTTTTAATAGTAAAAACCAAGTTATTGCTACAAGCGAACCCTGCATATTTTTTATGCACCGAAAAGGGCTAAGCCTAGGTAACTAAATTGGGGCATTACTAAACGTGCAGCAGTGTATTTAACCATATAACTTGCTTGCAAACATCCACGCACTAAAATGGTGCAGCTATGATTAATAATAAAAACTTTAGCCCTGAGCTACTCGATGCCATTTGGCAAAATCAAACAACCGCTATCATGCTACTTGATAAAAACTTCACCGTTGTATATGCCAATACCAGTACCAGCGAGCTGCTTGGCCTTGGTAATAAGCGCTTGTTAGAACAACCGTTTGATAGCCTTTTTAACTACCATTCAATCGATTTACAGCGTATAGAACAATACTCATTAGTTGAAGGCGTAGATTGCCAGCAGCATAGAGCTGACGTGGTTTTTAGCGATTCTCGCCATGCAAAAGTAGCCGTAAGTACACGACAAATTAAGTTTAATGGCTCGCTTTATATTTTATTTGAGTGGCGCCAAACCGATGACGAAATTAAGCACGACCAAGCGTCTAATCAAATGCATCAATATCAAGCTGCCCGAAACCTAATTAGAGGGTTAGCTCACGAAATTAAAAATCCTTTAGGTGGAATTCGCGGAGCGGCGCAGTTATTGCAGTATGAGGTTGATCAACAAGAAAGAGATCAATGTGCTGAGCTCATCATTGAGCAAGCCGACCGATTACGCGAACTAGTAGATAGGCTTTTGGGGCCCAATCAACTTCCGCAAAAATCGTATGGCAACATACATCAATCACTTGAATCAGTTGCAAGGCTAAGTACGTTAGATAATTGTTCTAACATTAGCTTAGTTAAAGATTACGACCCAAGTATTCCTGATGTATACATTGATCAAGGCAAAATTCAGCAAGTGGTATTAAACATTGTTCGAAATGCCCAACAGGCGCTTGTAGATGGCGGTGAAATAACAATAAAAACCCGCATTAATCATCAACATCGTCGCCCAGGTAAAGCACCTAAAAAAGCCTTGTTGATCCAAATATCTGATAACGGACCAGGTATTGATCCCAGTGTACGCGAAACACTGTTCTACCCTATGATCACCAATAAAGAAGGTGGCTCTGGGTTAGGACTCTCAATAGCGCAAACACTGATAGATCAACATGATGGCTATATAGAATGTGATAGCTGGCCTGGACATACTGAATTTAATATCTATCTGCCCTTTGCAGATTAATGTTTGGAGTTTGCATGAAAACAGTTTGGCTTGTAGATGATGATGCCTCTATTCGATTTGTACTTGAAAAAGCACTAACCCGTGCAGGGTTTAACACAGAGAGCTTTGCTAATGCGCAAGATGTACTAAGCGCACTAAAGTTTAGCCAACCTACTGTTTTAGTTTCTGACGTACGAATGCCTGGTATGGATGGTATGGCGTTGCTTGAACTTATTGCAGAGCAAAACCCTGGGCTGCCGGTTATTATAATGACTGCGCATTCAGATTTAGACTCAGCTGTAAATGCATTCCAAAAAGGTGCTTTTGAATACCTCGCTAAGCCGTTTGATTTAAACGAAGCAGTGGCGCTGGTCGAAAGCGCATGCAGAGCAAACTCCACTAAAAAAACTAAACGCAAGCAAGCTCCACCAAAAAGTGCCCACATAATTGGTGAAGCGCCCGCAATGCAAGAAGTGTTTAGAGCGATAGGTAAACTATCGGCTTCTAGCATGAGCGTATTAATAAATGGCGAATCTGGAACAGGTAAAGAACTTGTCGCCAGTGCTTTGCACAATCATAGCCCACGTAAAGAAAACCAATTTATTGCACTTAACATGGCAGCCATTCCAAAAGAGCTTGTTGAGTCAGAGTTATTTGGCCACGAAAAAGGCGCATTTACGGGCGCCGACAGCGTGCGTAAAGGCCGTTTTGAGCAAGCCAATGGCGGCACACTATTTTTAGATGAAATTGGTGATATGCCACTTGATGTACAAACACGTTTATTACGCGTTCTTGCCGATGGTGAGTTTTATCGCGTTGGTGGCCATCAAAGTATAAAAGTAGATGTGCGTATTATTGCGGCTACGCACCAAAACCTTGAAGATTTAGTTAAACAGGGCAAGTTTAGGGATGATTTATTTCATCGTCTTAATGTTGTGCGCCTACGTTTACCTGCTCTTCGAGAGCGTACTGAAGATATAGAAAGCTTATCGCAACACTTTTTACATAAAAGCGCTAAAGAGCTACAAGTAGAAAGCAAAGTACTCAGCCCTAAAGCGACTGAGCAATTACGCTTATTTAATTGGCCAGGCAATGTACGCCAATTAGAAAACACCTGTCGCTGGCTTACTGTAATGGCACCGGGTGAGCTTGTAAGCGAGCAAGACTTACCGCCGGAGATTCTGGATGCTTCGCCAACCCAGGAAGAAGGTGATTGGCTAGATGCGTTTCAGCAATGGCTTAATCAAGAGCTTAAACAAGGCAAAGAAAATATTTGGCCTGACATTCAAGCCCAGCTAGAAACTCGCTTAATTAAAACCGCACTGGCTAATTGTTCTGGTCATAAGCAAGATGCTGCTATAAAAATTGGTTGGGGACGCAACACGTTGACCCGAAAATTAAAAGAGCGCAATATTAGCTGATTAAACGCTTTTAACACATTTGGTTATTGATGAAGCTAATCGAACATATTCCATTATTCAAACAAATGGAAATTATAAACAGGCTGCACTTTTTTAAAGAATTTACGCTCAGCGAGCGCCAAGTCTTATTAGAGTCGTTCGGCCTGTTGTATTTAGTAAGCCAGCATCAATTTTTATTTAAGCAATACGATAACGACAAACGTTTGTACATTGTACTTAGCGGCGCGTTATTAGTATTTAAACATAATCATTTGCTAGAACTTGGCACTATAGAGCCCGGTGAATTTATAGGTGAAGGTGCCTTTATAAGTAACCGAGAACGTAGTACTAGCGCTCGCGCTAAAACCGACAGTATAGTCCTCGCTATTACCCCTGAAGCACTCACCCGCTTACCTAATGTTATCCGCGAAAAAATTAAAGACCGAATTATAGAAGGCATGAGTCTGCGCATTGCCAAACTAAGCGAGCATATAGAAACTCACGGTTAGCTCTATCACTCAGTCCATATAAATAATTTGTAGTGAGCAATCAAGCCAGCTGGGGTTATTAACGTGAGCTGTAAACCTGTAAGTATCGGATGGTTTGGCGCCAAAGGGCGTATTTATAAGTGGTTGCGAGTGACTGTATGTTTGCGAGTAGGTTTTATAATAAATGACAACGTAACCGTACAAAAACTCCCAATCTAACCTTACAACAGCGCCACTGGATAAGGTAAAGTCAGCATATTTATTTGTAAATGTGACGAGTAAATCATTGTACTTGTCTTCGCTGCATTGAGTTGTTCGTAACTTTTTAGGCATAACAAAGGTTGTACCCGCCACTGCATTTTTTAGATAAAAGCCTATATTGCCATCACCATAAAAATGATTTGAACGCGTTGTATAGTTAACTTGTGGCTCGTAACCTAGCCCCTGCATAATAGTAGCTAACTGCTCAGTCTCTTTTGGGTAAATTTTGTCACTTGATAAGAGTAATGTAGCCTCACCAAAATCAGGTGGGATTGCCAGCGGTACATATTCATAAGGGAGCGATTGTGCTTTTAGCGCAGCATCGAGCTGATTGCTCTGTTCATCTTGCAAGTTTTCACTAAATACATACACGGTAGGTTGTTGGCACGCAGCTAATGGTAATGCCAACACACACATTAAAATTCCATTTTTCATAGTTACCCCTTTTGATTACGCTTGTAGTCTATTAAAGGTAACTATTTATAGCAATTTAATTTGTTTGGCTATCCAACCAAGCATCAACACTTTTGCGAGTATATAAAACTTCTTTAAATAAACGATGTCGTTCAAACTCAAGTTTTGTTTTTCTCGTGGCATCACCACTAACTAAACGGCTATGGGTATCATTGAACTTTGAAATTACAGAAAAACCGCGCTCATCTTGATCAGCTTGCTTTTTTACAGAATTAGCAAGGTGCTCTCTAACATCGTCAGCAGTTAACATACCTGAATTGTCTAATCCCATTAGCTCTTTTTTCATTGCCAATCTTACGCCCATTTCCTACTCCATTTAATGAAAACTATTTAATCCGCCAAAGTTTTAGCAATTAGCAGGCCACACGTAAAATTAACTGCTGCAAAGGTTACTCTTCAATTGCTTCAGTTTTTTTAAAGACAGATAAAATACATAAAAAATTTCATAGCTATTTACGTATTACAATTAGCGAAAGTCACTTGCTTTGGTGCAAAAGTAGCTGCAAGCCTTTATACTACAGCCTGTGCGTTACCCCACCGAGAGCAAATATGAACGAAGAATACATAGAAATAGAATTAGAAGAAGAGCCGATTGAGCTCTGTAAATTATTAAAAGTACTAAACTTAGTTGAAGGTGGCGGCCAAGCTAAAAACCTAATTACCGAAGGCTATGTGGGTGTTAACCATGAAATTTGTACAATAAAGCGGAAAAAATTATACAGTGGCGATGTATTAGAATTTGATGGTGAATTTTTTAAACTTGCGCTAAGTGAAGATGCAACCCCTGCAGAAAAACCTGCGGTACAAACTCAAGCAGAGTCAAAGCAAGCTACACCACAACCAACAAATCAGCCAGCTAAAAGTAAGCGTAAGCGAACTAAAAAACCAAAAGTAGATGATAAAACAGGTCGTCGTCCTATTTCATTTGGTTAAGCATTTAAAAGCCCTCTTTTTATATAAAAAGGTCAACTTGTATAGTTGGCCTTTTTACTCTTTAATAACCTAGGGCCTGTTGACCTTTCAGGATTAAAATTTGTTCAATCTAGGGGAAATTTAATCGCGGCGCGAGGTTTGTAACCTAGTGGGCTAAGTAAAAACCGAGCAACAAAGAGTAAATTGCCCCTAGGCAGAACCCTTCGGGCAGCGCATGTTTGGAATCTATGCTGCGTTATCGCCCATTTATGGGGAGTACCACACTACATAGGCTCTGCCTTGCCTAAATACCAAACATACTGCTGCAAATTTAACCTCGAAAGATAAACAGGCCCTGATTAATAATAAAAACAAGGTTATAAAATGTCTGTTAAAACACCTAAAAATTGGTTTAAGCCCGTTGTATGGGCGGCACTCGTATGGAACTTACTTGGCGTTATTGCATTTGCTATGCACATGATGATGACACCCGAAATGATAGGTAAACTTCCGTTAGATCAACAAGCTGCCTACTCTGACATCCCTCTTTGGTCAACCATTGCATTTGCTGTAGCTGTATTTGGAAGCACTTTGGGTTGTCTGTTTTTACTTGCTAAAAACGCGCTGGCAACACCTACTTTTGCGCTATCGCTCGGCGCTATTTTAATTCAGCAATATTATAATTTTATGGTCATAAATAGTATTGAGCTACTTGGCGCAAGTGCGGTATTTATGCCTATTTTTGTAATCATTATTGCCATCGCTTTACTTTGTTTGAGCATTAAAGGTAAGCAACAAGGTTGGTTACAGTAATTAATAAGGGTCGAAATAACTTTTGACCCTATCTCTTCTTTTAAATCATCTCTTGAAATTAAATTTTTCAGCATCATCTCTACTATAATAACTGTATAAAATTCGTTCTCTAAACGCGATTTTTTACACTGGTATGTACTTTGCAACTCGAACACTACAGAGGTCACTCTTCAAAACATTTTTATAATTCATAAAGGGGCAAATAATGAATAATAGTTTCGATACCCAACATCAGCTCACAATAAATGGTGAGCAATATCATATTCATTCTCTAAAAGGACTTGGCGACAAAGCGAAACGATTGCCCTTTTCCTTAAAAGTACTACTTGAAAACCTTCTTCGTAACGAAGATGGCGTAAATATAAAAGAACAAGACATTCAAGCCCTTCTTAATTGGGATCCTCAAGCAAAGCCTGCATCTGAAGTTGCCTTTACTCCCGCCCGTGTTGTTATGCAAGATTTTACCGGCGTACCCGCTATTGTAGATTTAGCCGCG
Organism: Pseudoalteromonas sp. BSi20429; assembly: GCF_000238895.1. Taxonomy (NCBI): domain Bacteria; kingdom Pseudomonadati; phylum Pseudomonadota; class Gammaproteobacteria; order Alteromonadales; family Pseudoalteromonadaceae; genus Pseudoalteromonas; species Pseudoalteromonas sp. BSi20429. Next base: position 16,630 of record NZ_BADV01000032.1, read on the forward strand.
ATGCGTGACGCAATGGAAAAGCTAGGTGGAGATCCTGCAAAAATAAACCCGTTATCGCCTGCTGAACTTGTGATTGACCATTCGGTACAAGTAGATGGCTACGGAAATGATGGTGCATTTGATTTAAATGCAAAACTTGAGTACGACCGAAATAAAGAACGTTATGAATTTTTACGTTGGGGACAAACCGCTTTTGATAATTTAAAAGTAGTGCCACCAGCAACCGGTATTGTTCACCAAGTAAACCTAGAATACTTAGCGCGCGTTGTTTTTAATGAAGAGCGCGACGGAAAAAAATTCGCTTACCCAGATACGCTTGTAGGGACTGACTCTCACACCACCATGATTAATGGCTTAGGTGTGCTTGGTTGGGGTGTAGGCGGCATTGAAGCTGAAGCAGCCATGCTTGGTCAGCCAATTAGCTTACTCATTCCACAAGTAGTAGGTATGAAGCTAAGCGGACGTTTACCTGAAGGTACTACCGCAACCGATTTAGTGTTAACAGTAACCGAAATACTGCGTAATCATGGCGTAGTGGGTAAATTTGTAGAGTTTTATGGTGACGGCCTTGCCGACCTACCACTTGCCGATAGAGCAACCATAGCCAATATGGCACCAGAATACGGCGCTACGTGTGGTATTTTCCCAATTGATGATGAAACCATTAACTACCTTCGCTTAACAAACCGCGACGAAAGTCACCTAAAGGTAATTGAGGATTACGCAAAACACCAAGGTTTATGGCGTAACGATGGTGACGAAGCTAGCTATACCGATACACTCGAGCTTAAACTAGGTGATGTTGTACCAAGCCTTGCAGGCCCTAAACGACCACAGGATAGAATTTCCCTAGACAAGGCTGGTGAAGTGATTAGCCAGCATTTAAAAAACTTTCAAGATGAACGTATGGCTCGTCGTGATAATAGCGACGAAGAACAAGCTCGTATTGAAAGTGAAGGGCCAACAACAAATCCAGATGAACCAGTTAACGAAGCGCAGTTTATGGGCGCCGCCAAGGTTAAATTTAAAGGCCAAGAGTTTGAGTTAAACGATGGCGCTTGTGTTATTGCCGCAATTACCAGCTGTACTAATACTTCTAACCCAAGTGTTATTTTAGCTGCTGGTTTGGTTGCCAAAAAAGCAAAACAGTTAGGCATTAATGTAAAACCTTGGGTTAAAACATCACTTGCACCAGGCTCTAAAGTAGTTACCGACTACCTAGAAAAAGCAGGCCTGATGGATGACCTAGAAAGCCTAGGCTTTAACTTAGTTGGCTACGGCTGTACTACGTGTATTGGTAACTCAGGGCCGCTTGCAACTGAAATATCAGACGCAATTCAAAAACATAAATTGGTAGTGAGCTCTATTTTATCGGGTAACCGTAACTTTGAAGGGCGTATTCACCAAGATGTTAAAATGAACTTTTTAGCGTCGCCTCCGCTTGTTGTTGCTTACGCCATTGCGGGCAGAACCGATATTGACGTATACAACGAACCCCTGGCTCAAGATGCTAACGGTAACGATATTTACCTTAAAAATATTTGGCCGAGCGTTAAAGAAGTAAGTGACCTAGTTAAAGAAACAGTAACTAAAGAAATGTTCGAAAAAAGCTACGCTAACGTTTACGAAGGCGATAGCCGTTGGCAGCAAATTAAAATACCAGATGGCAAACTTTACGATTGGGATGACGCATCTACCTACATTAAAAAAGCACCATTTTTTGATGGTATGAAAGTAGAACCACCAGGTATCCCCACTATCGAAGGCGCACGTTGTTTAGCTAAACTTGGGGATTCAGTAACCACTGACCATATTTCTCCAGCAGGTGCTATTAAAGCAGATGCACCAGCAGGTTTATACTTGCAAGAAAATGGCGTAGATAAAGCGCAGTTTAACTCGTACGGTTCACGCCGTGGTAATCACGAAGTAATGATGCGTGGTACGTTTGCTAATGTTCGTCTTAAAAACTTACTAGCACCAGGTACTGAAGGTGGCGTAACACGTACTCAGCCTGGCGATACGCTAGAGAGTATTTATGATGCAGCAATGGAGTATCAAAAAAATAATACGCCACTCATTATTTTAGCGGGTAAGGAATACGGTACGGGTTCATCTCGTGACTGGGCTGCTAAAGGCTCACTTTTATTAGGCGTTAAAGCCGTTGTAGCACAAAGCTATGAACGTATTCATCGCTCTAACTTAATTGGTATGGGTGTATTACCTCTGCAATTTAAAGAAGGTGAAAGCTACGAGTCACATGGGTTAACAGGGCAAGAACAATTTGATATTGATGGCCTGTACGATAAAACCGATGAAGTAACCGTTATTGCTACAAATGCCGAAGGTAAAAAAGTAACCTTGAGCGCTGATGTACGTATTGATACCCCTAAAGAGTGGGATTACTACAAACACGGCGGTATTTTACAATATGTACTGCGTAATATGCTCGACTAACAAAGACAGTAGTTAATACATTTAAAAGCCCAGTTTAGTAATAAGCTGGGCTTTTTTATGTGTGCTGTTTGTTGTCTTAAATCAATGCTAAGCATTTAAAGCGTGCCTACACTAGGGCCTGTTGACCTTTCAGGATTAAAATTTGTTCAACCTAGGGGCTATTTAATCGCGGCGTGAGGTTTGTAACCTAGTGGGCTAAGTAAAAACCGAGCAACAAAGAGTAAATAGCCCCTAGGCAGAACCCTTCGGGCAGCGCATGTTTGGCATTTATTCCACGTTATCGCCTATTCATGGGGAATAACCACACTACATAGGCTCTGCCTTGCCTAAATACCAAACACACTGCTGCAAATTTAACCTCGAAAGATAAACAGGCCCTAGGGCTACTCTTAGTGAGGTAACTATGTCGCAAACAATGATAATTAGGCTGCTTAAAACATCAATAGTGCTTGGGTTGTGCCTTATCGTGACTGGCCACACTTTAATTGTGTCGAGTTACTTCACTGTTAATCATGGTATTAAAGGAATAATTATAGCGGCGGCGTGCATTGCTGTAGGCGTGTTGTTGTCGCTTCCCACTAAAATATATTTAACCGTATTATTGATGGAAGCCGAAAAACGTTATTTAAAAAACCATAAAAGCACTCACTCTAAATAATTAAAGTGCACTTAAATTATTAATTTCTTTATTACGTTTTTCTAGTTTGTCTTTTACATTATTGGCATCATTAAATAACTTTTTAACAGAGTCTGGGTTCAAAATACTGATCCCCTCTGGTGCAGCCGACATTGTATTTGTACTTGGAGAGGTATTTAAAATAGACGTGTCTTCTGCTGCAATAACAGTAATATCTTTAGGGTCGAGTTTTACTTCAATACTTTTTGCATGCGGGTTAGGTGTATCAGAAAAGTGCCATTGGCCTGTTTCATCTTGCCACTTAAAAATTTTGCTGATTGAGGTAGTACTTTCAGGCATTGGTTCATCAGAAATACTGCTCGCAATTTTATCGCCAGCTTGCTTAACGCCCTGCACTGCTTGGTCCAAAGTATTGCTAGATAGCGCAACCATTTTTTCTTTAATTTGCTGAGATTCACTGCTAATTGAAGATGCAGAAAGCCATGTTTGACCATCGGGCTTTTTCAAATAAAACAAAGAGATAACTGCAATAGCCATGATTGATATAGCTAAGTAGGTAAAGTATTTCATAGCGTTCCTGCTTTAATTAATCCTTTATTGCCTTGAGTCTAATAAAAAATACTTAATTAGGCAATTTTTTGTACCCTAATAAAAGAAAATAAAAACGCAGCCGGAGCTGCGTTTTTATTTGCAATTTAACTACACCGTAGTCGCGTTAAATACCGTCACCATCCATGTGTAGTCCGCATTCTCGGTTTAAACCAAAAAAGCGAGTTTCTTCCTCTGTCATTCCTGGTTCTAACTTACGTGTTGTATGTACGTCTCCCATAGACACATAACCTTGCTCCCATAATGGGTGGTAAGGTAAATCGTGCTTGGTAAGATACTGATACACGTCGCGGTTAGACCATTCAATAATCGGGTACACTTTAACGGTACCACGGCTAATTTCTACAAACTGTTTATCAGCACGTGTAGATGATTGATCGCGACGCAAACCACTAAACCACGTGCCCGCTTCTATTTCTTTTAACGCACGGGTCATCGGCTCTACTTTATTAAGCTGATTATATTGCTTAATGCCGTCTTCGCCTTTCTCCCATAGTTTACCAAATTTAGCCTCTTGCCATGCTGGGCTAAGCGGCGCTCTATACACCTTTAAGTTAAGTGATAAACGCTCACTCATCTGCTCAATAAACTGATACGTTTCAGGAAACAAATAGCCTGTATCGGTCAATACAACGGGAATATCTGGACGTTGTGAGGTCATTAAATGCAGCATTACTGCCGCTTGAATACCAAAGCTAGATGATAAAAAAGCCGTATTAGGCAAGTTATCAAGCGCCCATGCAACACGCTGTTCTGCGCTCATATTCGCTAGTAAACCATTAGCATCAGCTAACATAGCCGTTTGGCTTTGTTTATCTAGCTGTAAAATGTTTTTAAATTCACTCATGGTAAATTCCAAACCTCACCAGCGCCAAAGCGCTGGTATTTAATTAAGCGTGAAAATCGGTTACTGATACTTTTACTTCAGCAACAATGCCTTTGCGTATAACAAAGTCACCAAAACACTCACCGTCATTGCGCTCGCTTGCCCATTGGCCAATGAGCTTATCGAATGCTTCTAGGTAAACGTCTTCGCCTACGTTCTCAAGGTACAATTTAGGAATACGTGTGCCTTCTAAATTACCACCTAAGTAAACGTTGTACTTACCTGGGCCTTTACCTACTAAACCTGCTTCTGCAAGCATTGCGCGGCCACAGCCGTTCGGGCAACCTACAACGCGCATAATAATGCTGTCATCGGGTATACCGTGCTTAGCAAGTAATGCTTCAGTTTTTTCTACTAGGCTTGGTAAGTAACGCTCTGCTTCGGCCATTGCAAGTGGGCACGTTGGCAGTGAAACACACGCCATAGAATTTTTACGCTGCTGCGAATCTGTGTCATCAATCAGGCCATGGCTACGAGCAATTTCTTCAATCACGGCTTTTTGATCTGCAGGTACGCCAGCAATAATTAAGTTTTGGTTTGCCGTCATACGCATGTCACCTTGGTGAACTTCTGCAATTTTACGACAACCAGTTTTAAGCGGTTTGCCTGGGTAGTCTAAAATACGACCACTTTGAATAAATAGAGTTAAGTGGTGCTTACCATCAATGCCTTCAACCCAACCAATGCGGTCGCCACGATGAGTAAACTCAAACGGACGGCTTGGTGCAAACGTAACGCCTGAGCGCTTTTCAACTTCGGCTTTAAATACATCAACACCTACACGGTCTAATGTGTATTTAGTTTTTGCATTTTTACGGTTTGAACGATTACCCCAATCGCGCTGCACAGATACAACATGTTCTGCAATTTTTAAGGTATCTTCTAGCGTAATAAAGCCAAAGTCATCTGCTTTACGCGGATAAGTTGCTGTATCGCCGTGCGTCATGGCAAGGCCACCGCCCACTAATACGTTAAAACCTACAAGCTTGCCGTTATCAGCAATTGCCACAAAGTTTAAGTCATTCGCATGCACATCAACTTCGTTGTTAGGTGGAATAGTTACCGTTGTTTTAAATTTACGCGGTAAGTAATTAGATCCTAAAATTGGCTCTTCTGTGGTTTCTGCTTTTTCGCCATTTAACCAAATTTCGGCATACGCTTTCGTTTTTGGTAATAAATGTTCAGAAATTTTTGCAGCCCAGTCGTAAGCTTCTTGGTGTAACTCAGACTCAACGGGGTTAGTAGTACAAAGCACGTTACGGTTAACGTCACCCGCTGTAGCAATAGAGTCTATACCTACGCTATCAAGCATTTGGTGCATGCCTTTAATATTAGGCTTTAATACACCATGAAACTGAAATGTTTGACGCGTAGTTAGGCGAATGCTGCCGTAGCTTGTTTTGTCATCAGCAAACTTGTCGATTGCTAACCACTGCTCTGGCTTAATAATACCGCCAGGCATACGTGCACGTAACATCACGTTATGTAGCGGCTCTAGCTTTTGCTTAGCACGCTCACCACGTATATCGCGGTCATCTTGTTGATACATACCGTGAAAACGAATTAGCTGAAAGTTATCGGCTGTAAAGCCACCGGTAATTTCGTCTGTTAAATCTTTTTCTATGGTGCCACGTAAAAAGTTGCTTTCTCTTTTCAAACGTTCGTTATCAGAAAGTTTTACGTTTTTATCTTGTTCGCTCATTTTAAATCCTAAATTTGTTACAGTGACGGCTGCTAGCTGTTAAATAAAATAAGAAACGTGATTAATACACGTCTTTCTGATAGCGGTTTGCGCTACGCAAATCTTTTAAATATTGCTCTGCGTCTTCATTGCTCTTGCCTGTGTTTTCTTTAACAATATCAAGCAAGGCGTTGTGTACATCTTTTGCCATGCGATTTGCATCGCCACAAATATAAAAGTGAGCGCCAGCTTCTAACCATTCAAACACGTCTTTACTGTTACTGCGTAACTTATCTTGTACGTATACTTTTTCTGCTTGATCGCGGCTAAATGCAACATCTACTTTGTTAAGTAAACCCGATTTTAAATAACCCTGTATTTCTACTTGGTATAAAAAGTCTTGAGTGAAATGTGGGTTACCAAAAAACAACCAGTTTTTGCCTTGCGCTTCACGCGAATCACGTTCTTGTAAAAATGCACGGAACGGCGCAATACCTGTACCTGGGCCAACCATAATCACAGGTGTATCATCGTTAGTGGGTAGGCGGAAATTGTCGTTGTGTTCGCTAAATACTTTAACTTTACAACCTTCTTCTGCACGACGAGTTAAGTAACCTGTACAGCCACCTAAATGCTCGCTATCAAATGCATCAAACTGCACTAGACCTAGTGTTAAATGTACTTCGTCTTCAACCTCAGCTTGGCTAGATGCAATTGAGTACAAACGAGCTTGTAGTTTACGTAGGCAATCTACTAATGTTTGCGCATCAATGTTTGCAGGGTTTTGGCGAATCACATCAAATATTTGACGAGGTTCAATATACGCACGCATTGCGGCTTTATCTTCTACAAGCTTTAATAATTCAGGCGTACCAGTTGCTGTTGCGTATTTTTCTACAAAACCAGGGTATGACTGAGTCAGCTCTAGTTTTTCAATAAGTGCATCACGTACGCTTAGCTCTTCATCACCTACTTTTACAATGCTTGTTGCATCTATTTGAGTAAGTGTAAGTACTTCATCAACTAATACATCATCATTTAAAAAGTACACACCTAATGAATCACCAGGTGTGTAAGTAATGTCTGAACCTTCAAGCGAAATTTCAACGTGGCGTACATCTTTAGTTGAGTCGCGACCGGTAATTTTTTGAACAGTTAATAGCTCTGCTTCAAATGGATTTTGTTTTGTATATTGGCTTGCTGCAGAGGTTGGAGCGCCAAATGGCATTGATACAACTTGACCACCAGCGGCTTCTTGCTGCGCTTTTAAATCAGGTTCGAATGCATCAACTGCACCGGCAATCCATGTTGCAGCTTCATCTTCGTAATCTACATCTAAATCAGCACGTTGATATATGGTTTGCGCACCGAGTTTATTTAAACGCTCTTCAAAATCTTTTGCTGTTTGGCAGAAAAACTCATAGCTAGAATCACCTAAGCCAATAACCGCTATTTTTACATCGTCTAGTTTTGGCGCTTTTTTAGTGGCTAAAAACTCGTGAAGTGTTTCTGCGTCTTCAGGTGGCTCACCTTCGCCGTAAGTAGATACAACGATAGTTAAAAACTTTTCTTTTTTCAGGGCTGTTGGTTTGTAATCTGACATGCTAACAAGCTTAACTGCTAAGCCTCGCGACTCAGCCTGCTCTTTCATTTTGGTAGCTACACCTTTTGCGTTACCTGTTTGCGAACCATATAAAATAGTTAGCGCTGCTGCATCACCCGCAGCCGGTACGCCTGCCGTAGGAGCACCTAACGCAGCCGAATTAGCATTTGCAGCTAAGTAACCACTTACCCACGCTTGTTGAATTGGATTAAGTTCAGCCACTAAACCTTGCAGCTTTTGTACTTGATCTTGCGATAGCGGGCTTGCCGCAGCATTTAGTTGACCTAACAACATGAATCGATTCCCCATAACCCTGAAAATTAAACACAACACACTTTGTGTATTGTTAAAAATGAGTTTTACCTCATCCAGAGCGTATCTGTTGAGGTTTTCTAAGTATGTAGGATAACGGGCTCTGCATAGATAAAAAAAGAATAGAATCTGCTTTGATATTCCATTTAGTTATTAATTTATAAAAATACCTTCAAAAACAGATTAAAGGACGATTATTGCTTTTTACAGCACTTTAAATTAACAATTTTGCAACCTAACTAATGTAGGGTATATTCCTTATTCAAAATAAAAATAGGAACAACTATGTTACACGGGAAATATAAAAATAAACTACTTAGTACCGCTTTGTTACTTGGCTCATTACCTGTAATGGCCAATGTAGCTAATGGCGGATTTGAACAATGGTCAGGTAATACACCTAGCTCTTGGAGCACTATTGATAGCGGAATCAGCTTAACGCGCTCAACTAGTACAGTTAAAAGCGGTAGTAGCTCTGCTGCTGTCAATGTAACTACAGGATCGCAAAGTAACACTGATTTACTACAACAAGTTGCTGTAGAAGCGGGTAAAACCTATAACTTTTCGGCTGATGTTTACCACACCGAAGGTAAAATTAAAGCTCGCTTGTATGTAGATGGTTATCAAGGCTATTCAAATCAAGCACAAACTAACCAATGGCAAACAGTTAGCCATAGCTATACAGCAAGCAGTGATAAAACAATTAGCGTAGGGCTTAGGTTTTATGATGTAAGTGGATTTGATGGCAGCGAAACCGTATACGTAGATAACTTTTTACCAAACGCTGATGGCAGCGCATCAACAAGTTGTACCGACAATAGCCTTACACTAACGCTTAATACCGATAATTACGGTAGCGAAACTAGCTGGGCCGTTAATAACAATCAAGGTAGCGCTGTTGCTAACGGCAGTGGTTACGCATCAAACTCTCAGTATGATGAGCAAATATGCCTAACTGATGGTACTTACACACTTGTTATTAGCGACAGTTACGGCGATGGTATGTGTTGTTCAACAGGTAATGGCAGTTATGCGCTTAAGCAAGGCTCTACCACACTTGCTAGCGGTGCAAGTTTTAGTAATACAGACAGCACGGCATTTACTTTAGGCAGTGGCTCTGGTGATGGCGGCGGGAGCAACCCAACACCCACTGGCTACTATGTTACTGCTCAAGGGTTATCGGGTTATGCACTAAAAACTGAGCTTTATAATATTATTAAAGATCATAATGCACAGGGTTACTCAGCTATTTGGAGTTTTTATGACTCATCTGCACGTGATACATACTTTGAAAACGATAACAGCATTTTAGATATGTATAGCGAAAAACCAAACGGCTCTGACAGCTACAATTATGCTGCGGTGAGCGATCAATGTGGTAACTATAGTGGAGAAGGCGGCTGTTACAACCGTGAGCATTCATTTCCTAAAAGCTGGTTTGGCGGCACTATTGAGCCAATGAACTCAGATGTGCATCATATTTACGCAACCGACGGTTATGTAAACTCAAAACGTAGTAACTTCCCATTTGGTGAAGTAGCAAGCGCTTCATTTACATCAACTAACGGAAGTAAATTAGGTTCTGCCGCAAGTTCATTAAATTACTCAGGTACTGTATTTGAGCCAATTGACGAATTTAAAGGTGACTTTGCTCGCGCTTATTTTTATATGGCAACGCGCTACGAAAATGTAATAGGCACTTGGCAAACAAAAACGACCTCAAGTAATGCTGTACTTAATGGTTCAAGCAACCAAGTTTTTGAAAGCTGGGTTGTAGCCATGCTGCTTAACTGGCATAACAGCGATCCTGTAAGCCAAATGGAACTTGACCGTAACCAAGCAGCGTTTGAATTTCAAGGTAATCGTAACCCGTATATCGACCACCCTGAATTTGTAGAAATGATCTGGTAAAAGTTAGCAGTTAAAACAAAAGCCTTTGCAAATGCAAAGGCTTTAACTTTTAGCGTGTAATATTTTTTATAGTCACAATGGTTTAAGCTAATTATAAGAAACAGCTGCGATAAGTGATTTTTCAGCTCTGTTTTTCATCAACGTTAAAAGTGAATGATGAAAATCTTGAAATATCACCTCACCCCATATTCGCGAATAAACACCAAAATTTGTATTATCTTGCACGGTCGTTTTTAACGTTAAAATCGTATTGCCGCTTTTATCTTCACTTAACTCATATCCACCGTAAAGAGGTGAAAAGTATTCACCGCCTAGTTTTACGTGTTTATCGAGTGCGTCATCGGGGATAGCATCTGGGTCTATATCAAATCTATAATGCATTTTTTTGTTTGGCTGCCAGTCGGTTATTACTTCTTCAAACACAACGCCTTTTTGCCAAGTACTTGTGCGAACAGCGCCTATACCGCTAGCATTCATACTTGCCTTTAATGGCTTTGGTACACCAATTAATTGAGTGAGTGAAAAAGGCACTTCCTGTGGTTTTATGTCACTCACATTAGCTAACTGCTGCCACACAACATTGATGGGCGCGTTAATAGCTATTGAATTTGTTACTTCGTATGTTTTTGATAAATGTAAAAAGTTAACTTCAATAGGTGAGAGCAATATAGGTAACAACGCGATTGATAATAAAGAACTATTCGCTTTTTTTATTTTACGTTTTCTAACAAAGCCCGCAAGTAACCCACCAATGCTGGCAAAAAACATAAAAGCAGGCAAAGCCATTGCCACACAAATGCTCCCTTCAAGTAAAGTAATTACACTTACAAATAAAAAAACAAAAATAGGCTGCCAAGCAATCGTGATCATTTGCCTTTTAGTTAATGTTTTTGATTCGTTGTACTCAAAGTGAATACGAATATAGCCAATAGCAACAGGCACTAAAAACATAAATGATATAGAGACTAAGCTACCTAAATTATAAGCATTGACTAGCTCTACAAACAGCCGCATAAATATGCCGTAAAGCGTACCAAGTAAAATACCAATTGATTTAGGGGAGTTGAGTTGCATCTCTATTCTTTATTGTTGTTATTAACAATCCGAAAGTAACAGAAGTATTATTTCACCACAAATAAAACGAAATTAACGGCTGCTACCAATAAGCTTTTCAAACAAAGCGGCTTTTACAGCCACTAAGACTAAAGGATAATAACCTGCCATTAACACTACTTCCCGCTATAAACAGTGATCAAATTCTTTAAAAATAAAAACAAGCCATTGATTTATAATAATTTTAAATCATTTTGTGTAGTTTTATAATTTTTAACGTAAAGCTGATTGTCAGATTAACTGTATTAAAAACAACCATGCACGACCTTTTGCCTATACATCCCAGCCTAAGAGCTGATCTACCCTGCATGTTCAATATTCATTTGCTTTAACAAAAGCCGTATTTATTTGATTAAGCAACAATGTTGCAGGAGAGCGCATGCAAACTACACCACCCGGTGATGCACCATCAAACACGCACAAGGATGCTCAAAGCTACGAGCAACTTCACAAGCCGAGTTCAGAGTTTAATACTCGCGACGAGTATCTCGAACATGAATTACAAATTATGCAGCCTAAGCGCTGGCGTCCTAATTTACCGTTTAGAGATTACCGATTTGAATTTGAAGACACCATACCAGCAATGGCGGGCACTATTGGTAAAGTCGTTATGGTGGGGGCTATTGCAGCAACCTTTGCGGCGCCTCTTGGTTTAAGCGATGCATTTGTTTTAGAAAATGTACGTTACGAATTACTCATTGTTTCTATTTTTATCATCTTATTCTCAGGCTTTATTTTACCAACAGCCAACTTGGCTGGTACTCACGGCCCGCTTATTCCGTTAATTCCTATTGTTGTTGCTGCTGGCGGTCACCCTATGGCGTTTGGCTTACTCATTGGTGCCTTTGGTTTTATTTTAGCCATAACCAAGGGAGGAAGTATGCTCGCGCGCCTAACCAGTAAAGGTGTATGTGGCGGGCTACTTATTTATTTAGGCTTTATTGGTACTATTTCGCAAGTTAAAAAGCTGTTTGCTTGGGCTGAAGCCATTGATATGGCACACATTGCGTTTATTGTTATTTTAGCCACCATTTTATTGTATGCGCTATTAGAGCACTTTAAAAAGCGTTGGTTAGCCGTGCCGTTAAGTTGCCTTATTGGTGGCGTGGTTGCCTTTGCCTTAGGCGCACCGTTTGAGTTTCATACTGCACCGGGTTTACCAAATATGAACCCAGCTTACTGGTGGGGCGAAAACACGGGTTGGATGCTAGGTTTACCAACGCTTGAAAGCTTTGTTGTTGTACTCCCATTTGCAGTGCTCGCCGTTGCTATGTGGTCTCCTGATTTTTTAGGCCATCAAGTATTTCAAAAAATAAGTTATCCGCAACGCACTGAAAAAGTACAAATGAATATCGACGACACCATGCTAAGTGCATCGGTTAGACAAACATTCGGCTCACTTGCCGGTGGTGCTAACTTTGCCTCCTCTTGGGGTACTTATATTGTGCCTGCCGCTATTGCTAAACGCCCTATCCCTGCTGGCGCTATTTTAACTGCATTATTTTGTATTATTGCTGGTTTATGGGGTTACCCTATGGATTTAGCAATTTGGCAGCCTGTATTGTGTGTAGCGCTTATTGTTGGTGTGTTTATCCCGCTACTTGAAGCTGGCATGGAAATGACGCGCGAAGGTAAAACGACGCAATCAGCCGCTATTGTGGTGTTTGCTTCGACCTTAGTTAATCCTGCTTTTGGTTGGTCTCTTACTATGCTACTTGATAACTTAGGGCTTATTGGCTGTAAAGAGCGCAGCGCTGAGCTAACTAAAATGAGCCGCTGGGTGATTCCACTTATTATGTTTGTGCTACTTACCACTGTAATGGCAATTGTAGGCATGTTACCTGGTATACCTGCGTTAATGGCTGACTTTAGGCATTAACCTTTAGCTACCACATCTAATATTTACCCACAAAAAAGCACGGCAATTGCCGTGCTTTTTAATACGTGATTTTTAATACACGCGGTTAAGAAATTACTGCCAAGAACGCTCAGTCGCTAGTTGTTTTTCAAACGCATCAATTTGTGGATTTAGTGTTTCGGTTACACCGATAAAGTCTAAGCCACTTAACAAACGCTCTTTTACCTCTTTACTAATATCAAAACTAATTAGTGCAAACTTACTGCTTGTTAGTGTTTGATTTTCAAGATCGATTTCAATGTTAATATCGTCGTGCTGCTCGCTAAGTACAAACAATTGCTCAAGCGTACCGGCAGGTAGCGCTATGGCTAACATTTGGTTGTTACCACAGTTATTAAAGAAAATATCTGCAAAGCTTTCAGCTAAAATAACTTCAAAGCCATATTGCTTCAGCGCCCATGGCGCGTGCTCACGAGATGAGCCACAACCAAAGTTGTCGCGCGTTAATAATATTTGCGCGCCTTGGTAGCATGGGCGGTTTAAAATAAAGTCAGGGTTTGGCTCGTCGTTATCTAGGTAACGCCAATCATAAAACAATGCCGCATCAAAACCTTCGCGGCTAGTTGATGTTAAAAACTGCTTAGGAATAATTTGGTCAGTATCTACATTGTTTTTATCAAGTGGAGCCATTAAGCCACTAAAAAATACGCTCATTATGCTTCTCCTCTAATATCAACAAAGTGACCATGTATTGCAGCGGCTGCCGCCATTGCAGGACTAACTAAATGTGTACGTCCACCGCGACCTTGGCGACCTTCAAAGTTACGGTTAGAAGTAGATGCACATCGCTTGCCTGCTTCTAGGCGGTCATCGTTCATTGCTAAACACATAGAACAACCTGGTTCGCGCCATTCAAAGCCAGCGGCTTTGAAAATATCGGCTAAGCCTTCATCTTCAGCTTGTTTTTTAACTAAGCCAGAGCCTGGTACAATTAATGCTTCTATGCCGGCTACAACATGTTTGCCTTCAACAATTTTTGCAGCAGCGCGTAAGTCTTCAATGCGACTATTTGTACATGAGCCAATAAATACCGTGTCTACTTTCGCGCTTGATAATTTATCGCCCGCTTTTAAGTCCATGTATTTAAGTGCGCTGCGAATAGCATCGGCTTTAATTAAATCTGGCTCTTTATCTGGATCAGGTATGCACTCATCAACACCAATTACTTGCTCTGGGCTTGTGCCCCAAGTAATTTGTGGCTGAATGTCGTCGGCATTTAGCTCAACAACTAAATCAAAGTGTGCGCCTTCATCCGTTTTTAAAGTTTCCCAATATTCAACGGCTGCATCAAAATCTGCACCTTTAGGTGCAAACGGACGACCTTTTAAATAATCATAAGTAATTTGGTCAGATGCAATTAAACCCGCTTTTGCACCCATTTCTATGCTCATATTACATAGCGTCATACGGGCTTCCATTGAAAGCGCTTCAATGCCTGCACCACAAAATTCAGCTACATAACCTGTGCCACCAGCGGTACCTAACTTGCCAATAACCGCCATAATTAAATCTTTAGCAGTAACCGTTGGACGCAATACACCGTTAATTTGAATTTTTAACGATTTCGCCTTTTTTTGCTGTAGCGTTTGCGTTGCTAATACGTGCTCAACCTCAGACGTACCAATACCATGCGCTAATGCACCAAACGCACCATGTGTAGAGGTATGGCTATCGCCACATACAATGGTTGTGCCTGGCAAGGTAATACCTTGCTCTGGACCCATTACGTGCACAATGCCTTGGTTAATCGAGTTTAAATCGTAAAGTACAATACCAAACTCTTTACAGTTTTTATCAAGCGCCATTAATTGGTTTTTAGATACTTCGCTTGCGGCATCAAGTGAACGGCTCTTAGTCGATACGTTATGATCCATCGTTGCAAAGGTTTTTTCTGGGCAACGTACAGTACGGTTTTTTTCACGTAGACCTGCAAAAGCCTGCGGAGAAGTAACTTCATGCACTAAATGGCGGTCAATATAAAGTAAGTCGGTTTGCTCATTTATGCTGGCAACGGTATGTGCTTGCCAAATTTTTTCGTATAACGTTTGGGCCACTTGCTAATTCCCTAATCTGTTTGAGTTGCAGCATAACGGTGCTGCAACTTTAATATGTTATTAAATGCGTGAAACGATGGCTGCTGCCACATCGCTTGTGCTGTAACCTGCATTTGGATATATATCTGGTGTGCCAACGCCTGCTTCTACGGCTTCTGCTACTGCTTTTTCAATGGTGCGTGCAGCTTCGTCTTGCCCTAGCGAGTAACGTAGCATTAATGCGGCACTTAAAATTTGTGCTATTGGGTTTGCAACACCTTTACCTGCAATATCTGGTGCTGAACCGCCTGCTGGCTCGTACAATCCAAAACCCGATTGATTCAAGCTTGCCGAAGGTAATAAGCCCATTGAGCCGGTGATCATGGCGCACTCATCTGACAAAATATCGCCAAATAAGTTATCGCAAAGTAGTACGTCAAACTGGCTAGGCTGCTTAACTAACTGCATAGCGGCGTTATCTACGTAAATGTAATCTAGGCTTACTTCTGGGTAGTCTTTGCTTACTTCAGTTACTACTTCGCGCCATAATACGCTTGATGCTAATACATTGGCTTTATCAACAGAGGTAACATGGTTACTACGTAGTTTTGCAGCTTCAAAAGCAAAGCGTGCAATACGTTCGATTTCTTTTCGTGAGTATGTTTGCGTATCAAATGCAAACTCTTCTGCGCCTTCACCACTGCGGCCTTTTTCACCAAAGTAAATGCCACCGGTTAGCTCGCGCACACATAAAATATCAAACCCTTTTTCGCTGATATCAGCGCGAAGTGGCGACGCTGCACTTAATGCAGGTAATAACTGTGCAGGGCGTAAATTACAAAACAAACCAAAGTGCTTACGAAGCGGCAATAACGATGCGCGCTCAGGCTGCTCGTTTGGTGGTAAGTTTTCCCATTTAGGACCGCCTACCGAACCAAATAAAATAGCGTCTGAGTTTTCACATGCAGTAAGCGTGCTCTCTGGTAATGCTTTACCAAATTCGTCAATGGCTGCGCCGCCAATTGCATAATGCTCGCGGTTTAGGGTAAAACCAAACTTATTGCTCACAGCATCAAGTACTTGCTCTGCTGCTGCCATTACTTCTGGACCAATACCGTCGCCAGCTAATACCGCAACGCTGTAGTTTGTTTTACTCATCCTGCTTTCCTTTGTTGTTTTAAATCAGACACTTTTTGTGCACGATAAATTAAGTTATAAACACGGATCATGGCGCGTACGGACGCTTCAACCACATCCGCTGCAATGCCCGCACCGTGGTAAGGTCGGCCATCGTATTTAGCTATAATATTTACTTGGCCTAATGAGCTTGCACCTTGGCCTGTCGCTTCTAAGTTATATTCAATCATTTCAACGCTCATACCGGTTAAGCGCTCAATAGCTGCAAACGAAGCTTCAACTGGGCCATTACCTGTCGCGGCTTCTTGTTTAGCTTCGCCATCAATTCGCATTCCAATAGTAGAGCTTGCTACCGATTGCGAGTTAGAGGCTGAGTTAACAAATTCTAATTGGTATTTTTCGTCTTTGTCGTTAATTTGATTAAAGTAAATCATCGCCTCAAGGTCGTAATCGTATACGGTGCCTTTTTGGTCAGCTAGCTCAATAAAGCTTTTATATAAGCCATCCATATCGTAATCAGATTTTTGATAGCCTAACTCTTCTAAGCGATGCTCAATAACATGACGACCCGAACGCGAAGTCATATTTAATTGGTTGCTTGGCACACCCACGCTTTCTGGCGACATAATCTCATAAGTATTTTGCGCTTTTAATACACCGTCTTGGTGAATGCCTGAGCTGTGTGCAAAGGCGTTTTCGCCAACAATCGCTTTATTTGGTTGTACTGGCATATTACAAATTTTAGCCACTTGACGAGATGCGCGGTAAATTTCTTCACTTTTAATATCGGTGTATACTTTTAAGTGGTCTTTGCGCATTTTCATGATCATCGCCACTTCTTCAAGCGAGCAGTTACCAGCACGCTCACCAATGCCATTAATAGTACACTCAATTTGACGTGCGCCGGCTTGCACTGCAGCCACTGAGTTTGCTACTGCTAAACCTAAATCGTTGTGGCAATGCACACTTAAACGCGCTTTATCAATATTTGGCACGTTATTCATTAAATGGCGGATCATCGCGGCGTACTCATCTGGCGTTACAAAACCAACGGTGTCTGGCAGGTTAATAGTTGAAGCTCCGGCATTAATGGCCTGCTCAACAATTTTACATAAATCCCAATGCGGCGTACGACCGGCATCTTCACACGAAAACTCAACATCATCAGTATAGTTACGTGCCAATTTAATTGATTTAACCGCCATTGCCGTTGCATCATCTAGGCTCATACGCAATTTATGTTCAAGGTGCAAAGGGCTTGTAGCAATAAAAGTATGAATACGGCTTTGCTGAGCTGTACGAAGTGCTTCGCCACAGGCTTCAATGTCTTTAGCAACTGAGCGCGCTAAACCACAAATAATCGGGCCTTTTACTTCGGTTGCAATACGTTGCACCGAGCGAAAATCAGCAGGGCTCGAAACCGGAAAACCCACTTCCATCACATCCACATTCAAGCGGCTAATTGTATGTGCTAATTGAATTTTATCATCTTCAGTAAGGCTCGCTTTAAGCGCCTGTTCGCCATCACGTAAGGTGGTATCAAAAATCCATACTTTATCTTGCTCTTGCATAACTGCCCCTCATTCCTATGTTACCCAAATTTCAATTAATCCCAGCCGCGAGATAAAAAAAACCCCGCAATTGCGGGGTTTTTAGTGTTCAACTCGATGCAAACACACTAATCCCCGCTTACTTGCCATAGCAGTAAGAGGTTAAGTTTTAGTGTAATTAAACGAATAATATGCATCTTGTTTTCTTGTGTGTGTGTTCAGTGAAGCCTATTTTTAACATTACAAAGCGACGGAAGCAAGCATAAAAATTCCACAAAACACCTTTAAAACACAACCATAAAGAAAATAAAAACCAATAAACCTTAAATAACAAGATTAAAAATACCAAACACGCTTCTTGTCACCATAATCAAATCGGCTTTAAAGTGATCCTCGATTAGATAAGTTTTATTATTTTTATCTGGGCTTATAAAGTAATCCCATGTTTAATAATTAAAAAGTGCCATTACTCACTTTATCGACAAAATAGTCAAAGTGATTTGAGCTATATTGAGCCTACTTGCATATCAATAGAATCGATTCATTCTGTTCAAAGTATCCTGTTAATAAGTAAACTACTGGGCTTGCAGATCCTTTGCTTAATTCATGCATTGTTAACGCCTCACATCTTGAACTGCTAAGTTAGTAATTGCTACTGGGACTAAAGTTCTCATGCCCCAGATTCCTTTTTCTTTAACTAACGCCTCTGTTTGCTCACCTGTTAGTATATTTTTTGTTCTGATGACACGCTCAGAAAGATAAAACCCATTTTCATCACGTTCTTGCGAGTGCTTTATTCTATACTCTAATTGATAATCTTCCTCTGGAGAGAAAATTATCCCGCCGCCAGTTCCTTCTTCCGAATTTTCTATTTCAGGATTAGCAATATTCACCCAGTGAAAATGCGCCTTTGATCTAGCGTGGGTCATAAAGGCTAAATACTTGCCGTCTGGTGAAATACGGTGGTTTTTCATTTCCCACGCTCTCGGAAAGCCAAAATTAACTTTGCGAACTACTTCACCATTAAACTTATGTATCCAAAAGCCATCGTGCTTTATGGCTAAAAACTCTTTATCGCCCGGGAGTAAAAACAGCTCATCTGAATAAATTATTTTGCGCTGTGTAAGAGTGGCTGTGGATACGTTGTAATTGTAATGTTTACCATTAGCATAAAAAATAACGTTGTCACTGTCTGAAGTCCAATTAAACGAAGGGTAACCTCCTCCACCTGACATGGTAATCAGCTTTTTCTCTTTAGTATCGTAAAGTTGGCGAGTTGCTCTATCATTTATATACCCCGAAATAGCAATATAACGGTTATCAGATGAGCGAGCTGGTGCATGTATACTAATAGATTCAAGCTTTTGAAATACCTCTTCAGGAATAATACGGCGCCTGTCTGAGCCATCGAGTTTTGATGACCAAAGCGTATAAACCTCGCTGTATTTATATTTATTCCAAAACATTAACCGCGGGGTTGAAAATGTATCTGCATCGCCATACACCTCTTCGCGTATTTCTAGTGGCCATTCTGGGTGGTTTTTGTGCTCTTTAGCCCATGGGTATTTAGCAACATCAACGGCTGTTGTGTTTGTTGTACTTTGCGATGATGGCTCTGAGCAACCGCTTAGCAATAAGCTAAAACAAACGCTGAGGGCGCAAAGCACGCTGTGATTTTTTAAAACCGTCATTATTAAAATCCTTTTTGGCTTTCATTTAGAGAAAGGCATGTATGGTTAGTTACTCTGTGCTGCTAAGTTTGTAATTGCTATTGGACCTAAAGTATCAAGACCCCAAATACCATTTTCTTTTACCAGCGCCTCAGCTTGCTCACCGGTCACTATATTTTTTGTTCTTATTATACGCTTTGAAGGATAGAAACCATTTTTACTAGGTTCTTTTGAAAATTTTGCTACAAATTCCAATTGATAGTCCTCTTTTGGAGAAAAAATAGCACCGTTGCCATCGCCTTTATCTGAATGTTCTATTTCAGGGTTAGCAATATTCACCCAATGAAAATGAAAATCTTTACGCCCATACGTCATAAATGCCAAGTATTTGCCATCGGGTGAAACCTGCGGATTTTTCATCTCCCATTTACGTGGAAAACCAAAATTAACTTTGCGAACTACTTCACCATTAAACTTATGTATCCAAAAACCATCGTGCTTTATGGCTAAAAACTCTTTATCGCCCGGGAGTAAAAACAGCTCATCTGAATAAATTATTTTGCGTTGTGTAAGAGTGGCTGTGGATACGTTGTAATTGTAATGTTTACCATCTGCATAAAAAATAACGTTGTCACTGTCTGAAGTCCAATTAAACGAAGGGTAACCTCCTCCAGCTGACATGGTGATTAGTTTTTTCTCTTTAGTATCGTATAACTGGCGGGTTGCTCGGTCATTTATATAGCCCGAAATAGCAATATAACGGTTATCTGGTGAGCGTGCTGGTGCATGTATACTAATAGATTCAAGCTTTTGAAATACCTTTTCTGGAATTATACGGCGCCTGTCTGAGCCATCTAACCGTGATGACCACAGCGTGCGTACTTCACTGTATTTGTATTTATTCCAAAACATTAACCGCGGGGTTGAAAATGTATCTGCATCGCCATACACCTCTTCGCGTATTTCTAGTGGCCATTCTGGATGGTTTTTGTGCTCTTTAGCCCATGGGTATTTAGCAACATCAACGGCTGTTGTGTTTGTTGTACTTTGCGATGAGGGCTCTGAGCAACCGCTTAGCAATAAGCTAAAACAAACGCTGAGGGCGCAAAGCATGCTGTGTTTTTTTAAAACCGTCATTATTAAAATCCTTTTTGGCTTTTATTTAGAGAAAGGCATGTATGGTTAGTTACTCTGTGCTTTTTGGTTGGTGATAGCGATAGGTGCTAATACGTTAAGCCCCCAAATATTCATTTCTTTAGTACGCGTAATGCGTTTCTCTCCCGTTAAAATATTGGTTCTAGTGATAATGCTATAAGTAACAGGTTTACCAAGCTCATCAACCTCGCCCATAGGGTTAAAACCAAATTTAAGCGTGATATTTTCATCCAATGAAAATATCACTCCACCACCCTCCCCTATTTCTGAGTTCTTTATTTCCGGATTAGCAATATTCACCCAATGAAAATGCGCTTTTGGTCTAATATGAGTCATAAACGCTAAATACTTGCCATCGGGCGAAATACGGTGGTTTTTCATCTCCCACGCTTTCGGAAAACCAAAATTAACTTTGCGAACCACTTCACCATTAAACTTATGTATCCAAAAGCCATCGTGCTTTATGGCTAAAAACTCTTTATCGCCCGGGAGTAAAAACAGCTCATCTGAATAAATTATTTTGCGCTGTGTAAGAGTGGCTGTGGATACGTTGTAATTGTAATGTTTACCATTAGCATAAAAAATAACGTTGTCACTGTCTGAAGTCCAATTAAACGAAGGGTAACCTCCTCCAGCTGACATGGTGATTAGTTTTTTCTCTTTAGTATCGTATAACTGGCGAGTCGCTCGGTCATTTATATAGCCCGAAATAGCAATATAGCGGTTATCTGGTGAGCGTGCTGGTGAATGTATACTAATAGATTCAAGCTTTTGAAATACCTCTTCTGGAATAATACGGCGCCTGTCTGAGCCATCTAACCGTGATGACCACAGCGTGCGTACTTCACTGCCTTTGTATTTATTCCAAAACATTAACCGCGGGGTTGAAAATGTATCTGCATCGCCATACACCTCTTCGCGTATTTCTAGTGGCCACTCTGGATGGTTTTTGTGCTCTTTAGCCCATGGGTATTTAGCAACATCAACCTCTACTTGTGGTGAACTTTGCGATGAGGGCTCTGAGCAACCGCTTAGCAATAAGCTAAAACAAACGCTGAGGGCGCAAAGCACGCTGTGATTTTTTAAAACCGTCATTATTAAAATCCTTTTTGGCTTTTATTTAGAGAAAGGCATGTATGATTAGTTACTCTGTGCTGCTAAGTTTGTAATTGCTATTGGACCTAAAGTATCAAGACCCCAAATACCATTTTCTTTTACCAGCGCCTCAGCTTGCTCACCGGTCACTATATTTTTTGTTCTTATTATACGCTTTGAAGGATAGAAACCATTTTTACTAGGTTCTTTTGAAAATTTTGCTACAAATTCCAATTGATAGTCCTCTTTTGGAGAAAAAATAGTACCACCACCCTCGCCTATCTCTGAATGCTTAACCTCAGGGTTTGCAATGTTTACCCAATGAAAATGTGCTTTTGGTCTAACATGCGTCATAAATGCCAAGTATTTGCCATCGGGTGAAACCTGCGGATTTTTCATTTCCCACTTACGCGGAAAACCAAAATTAACTTTGCGAACTACTTCACCATTAAACTTATGTATCCAAAAACCATCGTGCTTTATGGCTAAAAATTCTTTATCTTCCGGAAGTAAAAAAGCAGCGCCGCTGTGGTGAATTTGAGGTCGAGGGGTTAGCTCCCCTGTTGGTACATGGTAATTAAAGTTTTTGCCATCTGAGTAAAAAATGACGTTTTCACTGTCTGACGTCCAATTAAACCACGGGTAGCCACCCCCGCCTGACATAGTAATTAGCTTTTTCTCTTTGGTGTCGTATAACTGGCGAGTCGCTCGGTCATTTATATAACCCGAAATAGCAATATAACGGTTATCTGGTGAGCGTGCTGGTGGATGCAATCCCGCAGGCTCCAGTTGGGTAAAAATTTCTTCTGGAATAATACGGCGCCTGTCTGAGCCATCTAACCGTGATGACCACAGCGTGCGTACTTCACTGTATTTGTATTTATTCCAGAACATTAACCGCGGGGTTGAAAATGTATCTGCATCGCCATACACCTCTTCACGTATTTCTAGTGGCCACTCTGGGTGGTTTTTGTGCTCTTTAGCCCATGGGTATTTAGCAACATCAACCTCTACTTGTGGTGAACTTTGCGATGATGGCTCTGAGCAACCAGTTAAAAACACAATTAAACTGAAAACTAATATAAAAACACAGTGCCTTTTTGGCGAAAACATTTAAATATCCTTTTTAAAAAACTCAATAAAAAAGCCCAAGTTAATGGGCTTTTTTTTGTATATTGTGGCTAATCACTTATTTTACGTACATTGATTGCCTCTATACGCGCTTCATCTAAGCTTTTTGCATGTGTTTCAAACCACTCTTTAACCTCATCGATAGTCATGTCATTCGAGCTATAAAAGTCTTTTTGATAATCACTCAAGTGGGGCTCGAGTTTGTTATAGCGTTTACTCTTCATTGCTTTAGCCCATGGCGCGTTACTGGTTATTGATTTAGGTAACTCCACCTCTAGGCCAAAACCGTGACTGTATGTATCGTCTAATAACAAACCATCAACAGTACTAAAGTCGGCAACGCTTATTCCTGAATTACCAGCCGTTCTAAATTCTTTAAAACATAGTTTAGGTGATTCATCAACAGAGCCATTAGCGTTTATATCCACGTTACCAAAAGGACGAATACCTTTTACGGTATTGCCTTTGGGGGTCTTATAATCCAGTTTAAAACGTGCGACATACAAATGCTTTTTCTCAGTTTGGCCTTGCTTGTCTAACTTAGCTTTTTTGTTATGCCAATTAAATAGCGAGAGTACCTCTGAAGAATCGTCTTTTAAAAATGAAATAAAATCGCGAAGTTGAGACTGCCCTTTAACTTTACGTCGTCTTGTCAGCTTATAGTGGTTATCACGTATTTTGCCTCTGTTAAAACCACCTGTTAAAGAACGCTCAATTTCACCAATATTAATTAAATTACTGGGATAAGTGGGCCCTTGTAACTCACTGTCTTTGAGCCAACTTGACGAAATACCCGCCATACTTAAAGAGCACGGAATAGTATTGGGGTTAAGGTTGATCAGGTCTTTGCTGTAATTATCTTCAAGTAACTTATCGGCGGTTACCACGACAAACACTTCTATTTCGGTATCCCAATCATATTTTTTAATTTTAAGGCTATTACCGTGGCGAGTGATGGTAAGGTTGTTTTTTCTTTCACTTGCCCAAAGCTCGCGCTTATAGAGCTCTTCATTAATAGTTTTTTTGTAAGGTCCCTCTAAATACTCATTGTTTAAATTCGCTAATGAGATAAATGGCGCGCCTTCGCCCCCAATTCTAATTGCCATAGTAACGGTTTTCTCACCATCAAATAACTCAGGGTAGGCAAAGCTTGAATCATAGCTCGTTAGGTAGTCTTTAATTAACATGGAGCTGTGTTTTTCTTTATCAACACTCACTAAAAAGTCGTCTTCAATAAAGCTAAATACCCCATCAAACTCAACAGGGCCTTGTGCAGGTGTTTGTTTAAGCGGTAAATCTTCACTCTTAGTGCCAGCCACTTGGCACGTGATTCTATAGCGCATATTATTTAGACGACCAGAGTCAGCATAGTCATCTGCGCTATTAATCCCGGGTAATAAAAAAGCTCCTTGATGTGCGGTTGGCTTTATGCCTAAATACGTTTTAGGCCCAAGTTGATAAAATGGCTGAAATACACACCCAACCATGCCTATATAGCGCGATTCATCAAAACCGTCTTGACTTATAAACAGCTCATCTTTGGTCAACGCACGTGCAAGCTCTGAATACTTAATGCTGGTCACATCCCAGCCATCTATACGCTCCACTTCAAATGTGAGTGGTGCTATATGGGCCATTGTTTCATCAAACACCACCAGCACTCTAACCGGAGTAAATGGAGTAATTGATTCATCCCCTAAATCACTCATTAAATGCCATTTTTTAGTATTAATATCTTGGTAATACATCACACTACAATGATAGTTTGCCTCACCGTATTGCATCATTAAGGGGTCAAAAGTATCAATAAAGTTGTCAAGCTCATTAGTGCCTAAAGTGTGAATCGGAAAATACTTTTGATACTGTGTTTGTAAGTAACCTTGCAAGGAAGACACTGGCGCTTTAGACATCATATAAAACCCAAGCGCAGGGCTAACCATGCCTATCAAACTTGATGTTGCTCTTTTATCATCCATTACTTGTACGTGGTTTTCGTATAACGTTTTACGATTACTGGCGGCGGTTAATTTAAAGTCTTGGTTTACACCGTAGGTTAATTGATATTCCTGCTCAGCGGCACCAGAGCTTTTCATTTTATTTACGTTTTCAACTAAGTTAACCCAAAACGTATCCATTTTTATTACCGCGTTATCTATTAGTGGATATGCCCACTCATCGCCGAGTAAAAAGTTTTCAATATATGCTTGAATCTCTAATTTTTTTGCATTGTTAATGTAATCGTCTTTGGTGCTTGCATACACTTGTGCTCTTAGCAGTAAACCAACCAACCCCGCGATGGCTTCAGCTCGCACTCTGTATTGCGCCGCCCATAAAGTGCTATTAGCAATGGTATGATTACTGTTCATTTCTGTTATTAAATCACGCATTAATGCTTGATTAGCGCTGCTTCGTTCGCTTTGCTGTTTTTGCCTATCATCAACTGCTAAATATTGTTTGCATATATTATCTGTCATTACTTCATCAGCTAAGGCAGCAACGCCACGAGTAACAACAGGCGCTGCGTCTACCACCGCTTTAAAAAAACCAATTGAACGTGCTGCAAGCGCGGTATGAGGTATTACACTTAATACTGCAAGCGCAGTGTCAAGTGCGGCCATTAATGCTTTGTCGCCCTCTTTTGAGCGTGCGATTTTTTTCTCAACACTTAAGCTGCGGTAACGTTCTAAATTATTTAGCCCCTCACGAGAGGCACTTACAGCAAGGCTACTTACAATATAAGCCTTAAGGCTTACCCGCCGGTTAATTTCGCGTTGGCTTTCTGAGTCGTTGTCAACCAAGTTCTCAAGCATGCCGTACCCATATACCCGCATGCGAGATTCAACTTGGTTATGATCCATACCGCGGCTAATCATCTGCTCAGCTAAAATAGTTTTAACAGCCTCAGCGCGCCTTAAAGACAGTTTTTTATTATATTCAACGCCGCCGATATCACAGGTATACCCTGAAATATCAACCATTGCATTAGGGTTTGCGAGCAGCCCTTCAACAATAATTTGGCTACGCGATATTATTTCATTTTGGTACTGCTCACTCACAACATCACTATCAAGTTCAAACAGGCTCTGAATAACTACATCGTGGCTTACTTCGCGCTCGCTTAAGCGGGCAAAATAATCATCAGCTACTCTTTTATAATGACTAACACTGGTGTTTAAGGTGTTTTCCGCTTCACCAAAATACGATATGGTCGCCTTACTAAACGCGCTAATACTCACAGCTAAATTAACGGTATTAATAGACTTATCTAATACGTTGAGTACACTTGCAGGCACTCCTAACGTATCACCGAATGTATTATTGAATTGCAGTCTCTCATTTTCAGTTAATGGATGCGATTTACTAAAAGGCAAGAAGTATTTGCTTAATGCATCGCTTGTTGTCAGGTCACTGGGGTTAGTTAACGCCTCCCTCATTTTAACCCAGGCATCAACACCGCTATCAAGTGCAAAGGTAGCATCAAGCATTGCCGATACTGCAGGGTCTTGGTTAGTTTGAAAGTGGGTATGCAAGGTTTTAGCAACTAACTTGGCAAATTTCCCTCGGTTATCATGATGTACGCCATCGGCATCTACATATTGCTGCATGTCGGCAACTAAAAAGCCTGCAGCAAGGCTGGCGCGGGTTTTAGTTAATTCCCAGTTTGTACAGTAATCTAAAAAGCCACTGGCTATTGCCGTGGGTTTGCTATTCGGCATTTTGGCATCGGGCGAGCCATATTCAGGCAAGCCTTTTTTTGGCTCATTAGGGTCAAAAGCAGCAGGAGCAGAGGCCGTGTTTTTTGCAAAGTTGATTAAGTGGGTGTAATAACTAGGAAACTGCTTAATCAGCGACTCTTCAACTGAAATTGGGTCGCAGTTAATAATATCAAACTCACCGGCCTCGTTTTGAATATCAAAATGCAACATTTCGCTGAGTTCGTAATAAGGGGTGCCACTGTCATCATAGCTAAGAGCATTTTGGCTCCAACGGGTATATTGTTCGTCTAATTCAAATTTATCTAATTTAACGCGTATTTTATATAAACCAGCACTCAGCTTTTGGTCATTATTATTAATTACAGCAGTGTAAACTTTACTTTCAGTTCCGAGTTCATCCCCCGTATTAAAAAAACCTTTAATTGGCGTTTCAGTGCCTTTTACTATTTCAACATTACTAACGCCGGCCGCTAATGGAATAGAGCGATTTACACTCAGCAGCAGCGCCCGTGTTTTGGGTATTACATAACCATAAATATGGGTTACCTTGCTCTTAATAATGTGTTTGTTATACCAATCGCTGTAGGTTTTATCTTTACTATCAATATCGGGACGTTGTAAATCTTCAACTGCAATTTGTTGATAGCTAAGGTTATTAGTTTTACCCTTATAGCTTCCTAGTTGAGTTTTAAACGCATCAAACCACTTATCACCTTGACTTGCCGCTAAC
This sequence comes from Pseudoalteromonas sp. BSi20429, assembly GCF_000238895.1. Lineage (NCBI taxonomy): Bacteria > Pseudomonadati > Pseudomonadota > Gammaproteobacteria > Alteromonadales > Pseudoalteromonadaceae > Pseudoalteromonas > Pseudoalteromonas sp. BSi20429. Next base: position 43,971 of record NZ_BADV01000032.1, read on the forward strand.
AAGCTTATCGCATCAACCGGCGGCACAATAATAGGTCGGTTTTTATGGGCATGAAACGGGTTTCGTGTTGTTAACTTCTTGTCATCAACAGCCTCAAGCACGGCGCCTTCATCACTGCTTAATAGTATTGGTGTGGCTTCATTACTATCAGCCACCACCACACGATTAAACAACGGAGTGAGCTTGCTGATTGGCTCCCCCTTATTAACATAACCCGTGAGTAAATACGCTTTAGGAAAGCTACATAGCCCTGTATTCAATTGCTCTGTCATTGTTCATCCTTGATATTAAACACGCCAAAAACATATATAGTTCCCATGCCCCAAATATTACTCTCTTTAAGCAATATTTCTTTTTCTTGCTTAGTAATTAAATCCAATTCAATAAAGTAATAATCAGGGTATGGTCGGCCGTTCCCCATTAGCTCTGTCGAATCTCTTGATGCGGGACTTAACACTTTATTTTTTTTATCTGAGAAAAAATAACCCCCTGTTTTGAAAGGTTTTGTAATACGCTTACTTGGGTCTGATAAATTAACCCAGTAATATTTAGGGTATCCAAGCCCCTCTGATAAAAAAGAAATATAATCGCCGAAAGGGGATACTTTTAAATACTGCATCGTAAATTGGGTGTTAAAGCCTAAATCAACCTTCTCAATCACGTCGCCATTAAAATCATGTAACCAGTATTTATTTTTTTTATCGGCTAAAAAGGTTTTACCATCTGGCAATAAATACAAGCCATTAGAGTAAATAATTGGCCGTTCAGTGAGTGCTTTGGTGGGTACATGGTAGTTATAATGTTTACCACTGGCGTAAAAAATCACATTTTCACTGTCTTTGGTCCAGTTAAAATGGGCATGACCATAGCCTTTGCTCATTAAAATAAACTGTTGGGTTTTGGTGTCCCAGAGCTCGCGGGTAAAACCGTGCTCTGTTGTATCCATAGATAAAGCAATGTAGCGGTTATCCGGAGAGCGCTTGGGGGTGTGGCTACCAATAAGCCCTCGACCTTCAAAGGCAGTTTCGGGGATTATGCGGCGCCTATCTGAGCCATCCATTCTTGCTGAAAACAACGTTTTCCTTTTCATCCATTCGACTTTCGCGTTAAATAAAATCCGCGGAGTGGAAAATGTTTCTTTATCGCCATACACTTCATTGCGCACCTCTTTGGGCCACTCAGGGTGATAACTATGACGATACGTTCTTTTATCTTTACTAAATCGGCTTGGTTGCTCTTCAACAACTTGTTTTGCAGGTGGATTAGACTCCTCACCACAGCCAGTTAATAGCAATGTAGTAATACTTAGCAATATCATTGCGCTGCTACGCACGCTTTTACTAAAAGCTTTTATATCCGTTATGTTGTGTAAAAGCGCTTTAAATCGGGTTTTGTTTCGTGGGATTAATGACATTGGCAGTCCTTGATTGTACGGTGTAAATTGGTTGCAAGTGCAGCAGTGCTAAGCTGAAGTGGGGTAGTTTTATGGGCATGAAACGGTGTGTGTGTTGTCAGCTGTTTGCCATCAACTGCTTCTAGCACCGCACCTTCATCACTACTTAATAGTATTGGTGTGGCTTCATTGCTATCAGCCACCACCACACGGTTAAACAGCGGGGTGAGCTTACTGATTGGCTCCCCTTTATTAACATAACCCGTGAGTAAATACGCTTTAGGAAAACTACATTGCCCAGTATAAAATTGCTCTGTCATTGTTCATCCTTGATATTAAACACGCCATAAATATATATAGTTCCCATACCCCATATATTACTTTCTTTAAGTCGCATTTCTCGTATTTGCTGAGTATTTAAATCAAACTCAACCAATAATTCATCTTGATAATATTGACCATTACCCATAAGTTCCCTTGATTCTATTAACCAAAATGTTATTGCTTTATTTTTTTTATCCGAGAAAATATACGAGCTTATACTTCGTGATGTAATACGTTTACTGGGGTCTGATAAATTAATAAAGTAATGTGTACTCCCTGATTTAAAATAAATATAATCGCCGAAAGGGGATACTTCTAAACCCTGCATAGTAGAATGGTTATTAATACCTAAATCGACCTTCTCCAACACGCCGCCATTAAAATCATGCAACCAATACTCATTTTTTTTATATGCTAAAAAAGTTTTACCATCTGGTAATAAATATAAGCCATTGGAGTTAATAATTGGCCGCTCTCTGAGCTTTTTAGTGGGTACATGGTAATTATAATGCTTACCATTGCTGTAAAAAAGCACGTTTTCACTGTCGTTAGTCCAATTAAAATGGATAGCGCCATGGCCTTCGCTCATTAAAATAAACTGTTGGGTTTTGGTATCCCAGAGCTGACGTGTGTGGCCAACCTCAGGGACATACATCAACATTGCGATATATCGATTATCAGGAGAGCGCTCAGGTTTATGGCCGTCGATCATTTTCTTACCCGAAAATGCACTTTCTGGAATGATCCGGCGCCTATCAGAGCCATCCATACGTGCAGAAAATAATGTAGTTTGCCCTATCCACTCTATCTCAGCACTAAATAAAATACGCGGGGTTGAAAATGTTTCTTTATCGCCATACACCTCATTACGCACCTCTTTTGGCCACTCCGGATGGTATGTATGGCGATACGCTATTTTATCTTTACTAAAGTTAGATTCACCGCCACACGCAGTTAAAAACAATGTAGTAATACTTAGTAATATCATAGCGCTGCTTCGCGCGCTTTTACTAAACGCCTTTATATTCGTTATGCTGTGTAAAAGCGGTTTAAATCGGGCTGTGTTTTCTGAGATTAATGACATGGGTAATCCTAGTATGTGCGGTGTGAATTCATTAATAGCTTTATCTTATAAACCTATGTTATTTATAAATTCACTCATCATCTATATTAATGCTTGGCATTAATTCTGCTTGCGGTGTTTGACCACTCAACTGTGTATAAGGCACTCGTTCGAAGATATAAAAAGGCTCAGCCCCGTCATCTGGATCTTGTATTAAATTAAAAGTACCTTCTGTAGGGATTTTTCTAAATGTTAGACGAACCCAGTCGGTATTTACAATACGTCGATCACCAACAAGGCACTCTTGACGCCAACAGCTTTCTACATGTTCCAAAATAATTTTTTCATTAAGCGGGTTTATAGGCTTGCTCGACGATTTGCTTAAATTTAACTGGTATTCGAAGGTGATTTTTGGCTCTGTAATATACTTTTTATTTATATTATTTATCTGCATAGGCGAACACTGTGAAATACTCATTTTAGCTCCCAAATACTTGCTGTAATTTTGCTTTGGTTTTAGCCCCTGCAATTCCATCTACTTCAAGATCATGCTCGTATTGAAAATCCCTCACTCCCGCTTTGGTTTTTGAGCCGTTAATTCCATCAACTGTACCGCAGTCAAAGCCTAATAAATTACAGCGAGCTTGCACACCTGAAAGTGTATCGATGGGATCTAAATGACCAACTTGTGCAGTAAAACTTTCACTAGGTGAGCTTTGATCTTCCTTGAGGTATAAATCAACCTGCCCAGTGAGTGAATCATTTTCGTTTAACTCAACTTCTATTAAACCATCGCTCGGCAATACAGTGTCTATTGTTTGGCTACCAATAGTAATTACGATGCGCTTACCCGTAATATCGTCACCATCTTCATGAATAATTTGCAGGCGAAAATACTCTTTTTCGTTTTGTACAACAAAGCTATTAATGCTGTTGGTGCGCAGCGGTATAAACTTTTCTTTTTTTGGTGGAATCGTGATTTTATCGCCCGGGTAAATTAAATTAGGATCGGGGCGTAGGGCTTTAAACTCTGCGTTGCTTGGGTGGTTGTAAAGCGCTTTAGATGTTTGGTAGCCGTATTGCTTAGCTATGCGCAATAGCGTTTCACCTTGGGCTACGGTGTGTTGTTGGGTCATTGTGTATCCTTAAACTTTGCCTACAGACCAATCTTCGCTGTCGAGTTCAAAAAAGCTGACTTTAGCGTTTTCAAAGTCGGGGCCTGATACGTTGGCATAACCGTTTTGATCTAGCTGCCCGGTAATAATGTGCCCGTTGCGTAGGCGTATTTTGTAGCCCATGTTGGCTTGTGGCTCGCCAGCTTCGTCGAGTAGTTCTATTTCGTAGGCTAGAGTGGGTTGTTCAACAGTAAATGTGGTGGTGTCGGTTGCGCCACTGGCAGTTACCGTAACATTATAAAGACCCGGTTTTACCTCAGCGTAGTGCTGCCAAAACGAGACTTCGTCTGGGCGCTTTTTTTCTAGTTGTAGCGTTATTTGCCCACTAGTTGGCCCTTGCCACTGAATAACGACACTGCGGCTGTTACTGCATGAGCCTTCTATATTGAGTTTCCAACCGTTGGGGACTGTTAAGCTTGTGCCTGCTTTAGCAGGTTTTCGCTCGCTATAACCTAAGTTGTAATCGTAAATTAAATTGGCATTTTTATAGCCGGTATATTGCTGGGCGAGTTGCTCTACGGTTTCGGCGGCGCTAAGTACGTGGGTTGTAAAATTTTGCCTAACAGTGTGCGATGCTTTTAGTAGCATTGTGCTGTTTAGCTCTGGCTTATAAATACGTACAGCGGGCGCATGTTGTTGTATAGGTTGCGCTGCTTTTTTAGGTTTTTGGTTATAACTTTGCTGATTTATAAATTGCGGACTATTTTGCGCAGCTGATTGGCTGTTTATAAATGCAGAAGTGCTTGGCGTCATTACTGTGTTATTTATAAAAGTATTATTTTGCAACGCTGTTTGCGATGATGTAATTGAACCATTATTAACCGCGCCCGAGTACTTTGTTGGTGCTTGGGTTTGTTTTGGGTAAACAGCCAAACGTGTATTAGCTTGTTTAAAAACTGAGTACGGTACTTTTTTCCACTCTTTGTCTTTAGCCCAATATTGGCACCGAGTGTCGTCGCGTAATCGCGCTGCTTGGTGTTTATCTAGCGCACCAAATAGGTTGTCTTGCAGTTGCCTTTGCAACACTTTAGGGAGTTTGCAAAGCTGAGCACGACTTAAATAAGAGAATGTAACCACAGGCTCTGAATTTTCAGGCTCATTATGTGGTTGTTCAAATAGTGGGGGGTAATTTAAGTTCACCGGATCCTTGGTGAGCATTTGCATCCTCGCTTTCTCTTAATAAGAGACTTATTTATTATTTAGTTACGGCTAAAAGATATGCCGTTATTATAGTGCGTTAATATAAAGAAATAGGCACAAAAAATCTACAATGAATTTTTAAATTTGCTAACTTTGTTCAGTGTTTTCTCTTACGTAATGCCCGGCTCCACGAGTAATATAACGCAGCTGCCAAATAACGCGCTCAATCAATTCGTCGCGTTGCAATCCTTCTATATCGAGCGCTTCTGCACCCGCATTAAATACGAGCGTTACCATAGATTCCGCCTGAATATAGGCGTGCATAGCATTACATTTAGTTTCGCTTTCTAAATAATGAGCCAGCTCTAAAATAAAATGTTTTACCTCGCGCGCTACTGCGGCTCTAAATGCTTTAGAAGTCCCAGAGCGTTCTCGCAGCAGCAACCTAAATTGGTTACTTGAGTTATCAATAAACTCCATAAAAGTAACCACAGAGGTATTTATAACACTGCCGCCATCGTTTGCTATTCGTCTGCGTGCTTGACGCATTAGTTGACGAAGGGTTAAACCGGCTTCGTCTACCATGGTTAAACCTAGCTCATCCATGTCTTTAAAATGACGATAAAAAGAAGTTGGGGCAATACCAGCTTCTCGTGCCACTTCGCGTAAACTTAAATTCGAAAAACTATGATCAGCACTCAGCTGATTAAATGCCGCTTGAATTAACGCCTGTCGTGTTTTTTGTTTCTGTTGCGCTCTAACACCCGACATCAACAGCTCCCTGAATTATTTTATATGAATATTTAGTGATATTAGCTCAATTGTACAGTCTAATACTTGACGACGAGAGTTTGAAATACTATTTTAGCTTACAGTTGTACGCTGAGATTGAGAATTATGAATAAACCACCGATTATTTGGACAAACGTCCTATTTTTTAGCCTAACCTTTTTGGCGGCTGCCACACTTGTACCTTGGTACGCCATTAGCTACGGATTTACCAGCGCGCATTGGATTGCTTTTGTTGGCTGCATGTTTTATGCAGGCTTATCAATTACTGCCGGCTACCATCGATTATGGGCACATAAAACCTATAACGCACACCCTGCTGTTGAATTTATTTTTGCGCTTGGCGGTGCTTTTGCACTACAAAACAGTGCTTTGCATTGGAGTAGCGATCACCGTATACATCACGGTCAAGTTGACGACCCTATAAAAGACCCTTACGCGGCTACCAATGGTTTTTGGTATAGCCATATCGGCTGGATGTTACGTGACTACCAAGGCGATAGCTACAACGACTATAGTAATTGTCGTGATTTACAACGAAATAAAGTCGTTATGTGGCAACATAAGCACTACTTAAAACTAGCACTTGCTATGAACGTAGGTTTGCCTCTTGCACTTGGTTTATTAGTTGGTGATGTGTGGGGTATGTTAATTCTTGCAGGTTTACTACGCTTAGTACTGAGTCAACACTTTACCTTTTTTATAAATTCGGTTGCACATATTTGGGGCTCTCGCCCATACACCGAAAAAAATACGGCACGCGATAACGGCTTTTTAGCGTTATTTACATACGGTGAGGGGTATCACAACTTCCACCATATATTTGCAAGCGACTACCGTAACGGTATTAAATGGTTTCATTACGATCCAACAAAATGGATGATCCGCTCTTTAGCAGCTGTTGGTTTAGCTAATAAATTGAAGCGTACACCTGTTGAACGTATCGAAAAAGCAAAGGCCGAAACGCTAATGAGCAAAACGCAAACGCGTCTTGCAAAATTGCCTTTAGCACAAGATAAGATTACATTATTACAACAAGAGTACGATTTACTGCTGAAAAAACTGCAAAATTATTGTTCACTACAAAAACAAGTGTTAGAAGTTAAAAAAAATAACATGGCAAAGCAGTGTGAACGCTCAGCATTAATGGCACAATACCATGAGTTGGAAGCCGCCTGGGAAAATCAAAAACAGGCATGGCTAGCACTTAATGCGAGGTTATTAAAAGCCTCTTTTAATTAATTTAGGAGTGGCTGTGGCCAAACAACCAGAACAAAAAAAAGTACCCGTGACATACCAATATGATGCAATAATTATTGGCACGGGTCCTGGCGGTGAAGGTACCGCCATGAACCTTTCAAAAAACGACAAAAAAGTAGCTGTTATTGAACGCCAAGAATCAGTTGGTGGCGGTTGTGTGCATTGGGGAACAATTCCTTCAAAAGCGCTTCGCCACTCTGTTAGCCGCTATATTGAATACAAAGCAAATCCGTTATTTAATGTTGGTGAGCGCCCTAGCCGCTTAACATTTCCTGATATTTTACGTCATGCCAGTTCTGTTATTTCTAAGCAATCTAATTTACGTAGCAGCTTTTACGATCGTAACCGCATTCATATGTTTCAAGGTGATGCGAGCTTTGTAGATAAGCACACGATTGAAGTAAAAAGAAATGATGGTTCAACTGAGCGACTGACTGCTAAAACGATTGTTATAGCAACCGGCTCACGCCCTTATCGCCCACCAGAAGTCGATTTTACGCATTCTCGTATTTACGAAAGCGACACTATTTTAGGTCTTAAACACGACCCTCATCGCGTACTTATTTATGGCGCAGGTGTTATTGGTTGTGAGTATGCTTCTATATTTAAAGGTTTAGGTGCTAAAGTTGATTTAGTTAATACACGCGACCGACTACTTGCTTTTATGGATGCTGAAATATCTGACGCGCTTAGCTATCACTTTTGGAACAGCGGTATTGTTATTCGTCATAACGAAGAGTTTGACCGAATAGAGACCCGTGACGACTGCGTTATTATGCATTTAAAATCAGGCAAACGCGTAAAAGCTGACTGTATTTTATTTGCTAATGGCCGTACTGGTAACACTGATACATTAAACCTTGAAGCCATTGGTTTAAAAGCCGATAGCCGTGGCCAATTAAAAGTTAACGAAACATATCAAACAGAAGTTGATAACGTTTACGCTGTAGGTGATGTAATTGGCTATCCAAGCCTTGCTAGTGCTGCGTTTGACCAAGGTCGCATAGCTGCTGATGCAATTGCATGTGGTAACTGCGATGACAGACTGATTGTTGATATTCCGGCTGGTATTTATACCATTCCAGAAATGAGCTCAGTAGGTAAAACTGAGCAAGAACTTACAGCCGCTAAAGTACCGTATGAAGTTGGCCGTGCTCAGTTTAAGCATTTGGCACGTGCGCAAATTGCTGGTACTGAAGTAGGTAGTTTAAAAATATTATTCCACACTGAAACCAAAGAAGTACTTGGCGTACATTGTTTTGGCGAGCGTGCATCTGAAATTGTTCACATTGGCCAAGCTATTATGGAACAAAAAAATGGTGGCAATAATATCGACTACTTTGTAAATACCACATTTAACTACCCAACCATGGCTGAAGCCTACCGTGTTGCGGCATTAAATGGTTTAAATCGCTTATTTAAATAACTGCTTAAATAATACCAATCCGCAATAATACTTAATCAATTTGAGGGGTTAAATCTGACGTTAACTACGTTAAAAATTTCTGATATAGAACACTAAATAACGAAATTTTTGCCTTGTTATCGACACGATTTTCTTCCCTCAAAATAGATCACTTAATTAAGCGAATTGGTATAAGTAGTTTTAAAAGCCTTTATAAATAGGTAACAAAAAACCCGCAACTTAGCGGTTTTTTTACTTTTAAACAGTTTTAAAGCTTATTTAAGTAGCTATTACTTATGGTACTTAGCACTTAGCTCATGTACTGCATTAATGAATACACCAGCATTTTCAGGGTCTACATCTGGTGTAATACCGTGGCCTAAATTAAACACGTGGCCATTGCCTGTACCGAAGTCTTCTAAAATAGTGCCTACTTCTTGGCGAATACGCTCTGGTGTACCGTGTAACATAGATGGGTCCATATTACCTTGTAGAGCTACTTTACCACCCACACGGCGCTTAGCGTCGCTAATATTAATAGTCCAATCAAGACCGATTGCATCACAACCCGTTGCTGCAATAGCTTCAATCCATTGACCACCATTTTTAGTGAACAAAGTAACCGGTACTTTACGACCATCGTATTCACGAATTAAGCCATCTACAATTTTATGCATATATTGCAGTGAAAATTCGTTGTAATCGCGCGGGCTTAATACACCACCCCATGAGTCAAATACCATTAGCGATTGCGCGCCAGCTTTAATTTGAGCATTTAAATAATCAATAACTGAGTCAGCTAACTTATCGAGTAATAAATGAAGTGTTTGCGGCTCTGCAAACGCCATTTTTTTGATTTTACCAAATACTTTGCTGCTACCGCCTTCAACCATATAAGTTGCTAGCGTCCAAGGTGAACCAGAAAAACCAATAAGCGGCACTTCACCCTTAAGCTCACGACGAATAGTGCTTACTGCGTTCATTACGTAGCCAAGCTCGTCTGTAGGGTCTAACTTTGGAATTTTTTTAACATCAGCAAGTGATGAAATAGGACGTTCAAACTTAGGGCCTTCGCCTGTTTCAAAGTAAAGACCTAAACCCATCGCATCTGGAATCGTTAAAATATCACTAAATAATATAGCGGCATCTAACGGGTAGCGACGTAATGGCTGCAGTGTTACTTCACATGCAAGCTCAGCATTACGGCACAGGCTCATAAAATCGCCCGCTTGTGCACGTGTAGCGCGATACTCTGGTAAATAGCGTCCTGCTTGGCGCATCATCCATACCGGAGTTACATCAACAGGTTGTTTTGCAAGTGCACGTAAATAACGGTCGTTTTTTAATTCGCTCATGGCGTAAATGATCCTAAGACTTGTATAAATTGTGCAAGATTGTACCACCATATTCTCCGACCCTCTATTGCTTAGGGACGAAAACAGCTTTACCTAGAGGCAGATCAATATAATGGCGTGCTTTAATCCATTTTGACTATAAAATAAGCAAAAAAGAATAACATTTAAAACTTTTTATTAATATGTTTGCAACATCACAAAAACCTTGTTATTGTTTGTCCCGCGTTAACAAAAACAATAATAAAAATCTTAAAACAATAAAAATAAATGTTTTAAAATAATAACAATAAAAATCATCTCATAAAAATAAGAAAGCTTGTTATAACAAGTCACTGAAAGAAATTAGACCACCGTAACTGGTGGTTTTTTCTTGCCTAAAATAAAATCTCTCGCCTTAGATTATATAAAAAGGTACACCCCTCAAAGTAGCTCAACTTTACTTGTTGATATACGCGCAAATTAAATATATCTTGATGTACATAAACTTATTATATTCTAATTGAAAGACCAACCCAGCTAGGAGAACAGTTATGCTGACGCGTGTAGAAAAAGCTCAACAAAAATGGGGTGGTAGCCACACAGTAATTGATAAATGGCTAAACGAACGCCAAGACCTTATTGTACTTTATTGCAAAATTGCAGGTTTTACGCCGTACGAAAAACAAGATCAAGCATTGCCAGAGCCAAAACTAATTGAATCATTTTGCCAACTTTTAATGGATTACCTATCTGCGGGCCATTTTGAAGTGTATGACGATATAGCAAAAGCATGTGAAAAAAAGGGCTTACAGAGCCAAGAGCTTGCAAACTCTATTTACCCGCGTATTTCCAGTACAACCGACATAGCGTTAGATTTTAATGATAAGTACGCTGAAGTAGACAAAGAAGACTTGTTAAAGGGTTTTGATGATGACTTGTCTGTTATTGGTGAGGCATTAGAAGCACGCTTTGCACTTGAAGATGAGCTTATTGATAACTTGTTTTCTAATCACGCAAACTAATATGTTATTTACGCATATTAAAAAAGGGACCTAAGGTCCCTTTTTGCATTTACACAATAAACTTATTATTGTGCTGGTGCTTCTTCATTTTGAATTTCAAGTAATTCAACTTCAAATACAAGTGTTGAATTAGCTGGAATCTTACCTAAGTCACGGTCGCCGTAAGCAAGTTCTGAAGGAATAGTGAACTTGTACTTAGAACCCACTGACATAAGTTGTAAACCTTCAGTCCAACCAGCAATTACGCGGTTAAGAGGGAAAGTTGTAGGTTCGTTACGTGCATATGAGCTATCAAACTCAGTACCGTCTAATAAAGTACCTTTGTAGTGTACTTTAACTACGTCTGTTGCTACTGGCTTTTCGCCATCGCCTTCGCTAAGTACTTCATACTGTAGGCCAGACTCAGTTACTGTAACGCCTTCTTTTTTAGCGTTGTCAGCTAGGTATTTAACACCCGCTTCTTTGCTTTTTTCAGACTCTACTTTTGCTTTTTCTTCTTGCTTAGTACGTACTGATGTATCTAGTTCAGTTAATACTTCGCGAATTTTTTCTTCGTCAATTTTTGCATTACCAGCAAGTGCATCTTCAAAACCACGGATTAGAAGTGCTTGGTCTAGCTCAATACCAATTTCTGTTTTGTCTGCTAGGTCTTTATTTAAAAAGTTACCTACAGATGCACCAATACCGTATGCTTGTTGCTGTTCTACAGTGTCTAATTTAACTTCAGCTTGTTCTTTTTTTGCTTCTTGATTACAAGCTGTAAGCGCTAAAACTGACGCTGCAATCAATGACAATCTAATCGTCTTTTTCATTTTAAATCTCCGACACACTTTGCAGTTGTCATTTTAATGTATTATTACTAGTTAAAGATTAACGGCCCACATGATAGGCTGCTTGTTTAATGACTAAATTCCACATTGTTAGCTAAACTAAAAACATATCCAGTGATTAGACAAACAACCTAGGCATTTAACGCGTCCTAGTCTAACCTCTCAGTCACTAAGAGTTAAGGGGAAATACCTGTAATATGTCGATATTTCGTACTTTTTTAATCGTATTTAGCTGTTTTTTAGCCATCGCCTGTACCGATAAAAAACAACACGCTGTAGCAAGTTACGAACATGCTGCACAAGGTGCGTTTTCATCAACAGTTTCAAACGATGGTAAATACAGTTTGATCTCCTCTATCAACCATGGGGTCGCCCTGTGGGATAATCAACAGCAGGTACTAAAATACCAATGGTTTCAGCAGCAAGATCAAGACAGTTTGGTATACGCCGTTACTATTGCTTTTGATAACAGCGTGGCTGTTACCGCCGAAAAAACCACGTTTGCTGTGTGGGATATAGCCACAGGCAAAAATAAAGGTTATTACAAAATACAAAAAGCCAGTATTCGCGATATTGCTATTAGCAATCAAGGCCGTAGTGTTTTATACGGCCGTAGCGACGGAGTTGTCGTATTTGTAAACCTAGAAACCGGACGTCGTATTGAATTTTTAGGTCATCAAGATAAAGTTAACACCGTTGACCTATCACCTAACGGACGCTACGCCTTAAGTGGTTCTAACGATTATGTTGCTTACTTTTGGGATACACGTACAGGGCAAGTAATTCATCGTTTTAATCACCCAACGCGTGTTACCCAAGTGACGCTCGATCCACAAGGTCGCTATGCGTTTACGGCCGATAGTATGGCACAAGCAAATGTATGGAAGCTGACTACAGGTGATCTTGTGAGTAAACTGAAGTATATTGCGCGTCAGAAAATTTTTACTGCTGTGCGCTTTAACGAACAAGGCACTTTGCTTGCAACCGGCTCGCCAAATAAGCGCGTAGATTTGTGGCAAATACCAAGCGGTGAAAAAATTCAAACTTGGCAGGTTACCCCGCGCGAAGGCAGTAAGCCTAAATCGGCGGTGGTGCTAGATGTGACATTTACAGATAACGGTAAGTCGTTGTTAACCGAAAGCTCCAGCGGTATCGCAGAGCGATTTATTATACGAGAGAATAATGAACACAATTGAACATCGCTTAATGGAACTTGAAGCCAAAGTGGCTTTTCAAGACGAAACGATTGAAGTCTTAAATGATGAAATAAAAGTGCACCAGCAACTTTTAGCAAAAATGAAACGCCAAACTGAGCTGCTAGCAGAAAAAATTAAAGAGTCGCAGTCATCATCGTCTATGATGTCTGAAGCACCTGAGCCGCCTCCACCGCATTACTAAAACCGGTAAAAATTAAGCAATAAAAAACCGGGTTAGTCGCCCGGTTTAAATACACCAATTACTTGTTCAAATTGGCGAGTAGACGCCTGAACAGCGTTATCGGGTTGCGCCATTTTATGACCACACTCAACACACTCTACTTTTTCAACATCATGTTCTCTGTATAGCATCATAGTATCCATGGCTTTGCAGTCAGGGCACGATGCACCAGCAATAAATCGCTTCTTTTGTCTCACAACATTTTTCCTGTGGTTTGAACTGCTGTCATTTTATCGTATAACTTCACTTGTTGATACGCTTGATAAGAGCATTAAGTTCTATGTTATGATAGCGCCAACTTAACAAGGGCACAGCAAAGTAACGCATTCATGATCCAAATCTCAGAAATAGAACTACTTCGTGGCGGTAAAGCCTTATTAAAAAACGCATCAGCTACATTATTCCCAGAACACAAAGTAGGCCTTGTTGGCGCTAATGGCTGTGGAAAATCAACGTTATTTGGTTTACTAAAATCAGAACTGCAACTAGATGCCGGTAACTGCAGCATTCCAAAAGATTGGTCTATTGCCTCTGTTAAGCAAGAGACACCTGCACTTGAAATAAGCGCGATTGATTATGTACTTCAAGGCCACCCAGAATACTACTCAATGCGCATAGCACTGCGTGAGGCCGAAAAAAACAACGATGGCGACACACAAGCCAAAGTACATATTCAGCTTGAAAATATTAAAGGCTATAGCATTGAATCAACCGCAGGTGAGCTATTACATGGTCTAGGCTTTGCCAATAACCTAATAGAAAACCCTGTCAGCTCGTTTTCGGGTGGTTGGCGTATGCGTTTAAACCTTGCCCAAGCATTAATACGCGACGCCGATTTACTATTACTCGATGAGCCAACAAACCACCTTGATTTAGATGCCGTTTATTGGCTTGAACGCTTTTTACGTGCTTATACCGGCACCCTTGTACTTATATCGCATGACCGTGAGTTTTTAGATGCGGTGGTTGACCAAATTTGGCATGTAGATAAGCAACTTATCAATGTGTACAAAGGTAACTACTCGCAGTTTGAACGCCAAAAAGCAGAGCGTTTACTACAACAACAAGCAATGTTTGATAAGCAGCAAGATCAAATTGCACACTTAGAGCAATTTATAACGCGCTTTAAAGCAAAAGCCAGTAAAGCTAAACAAGCACAAAGCCGTGTAAAAGCACTGGAACGCATGGAAAAACTAGCGCCAGCACATGCCGACTCGCCATTTAACTTTGAGTTTGCAGAGCCAAAAGCATTACCAAACCCACTAATGACAATAGATAAAGCCAAAGCGGGTTATGGTGACGTCACTATTTTAAATAATATAGAGCTAAACCTTGTACCAGGTAGCCGAATTGCTTTACTTGGTCGAAATGGCGCGGGTAAATCAACGTTAATTAAACTGCTTTCTGGTGATTTAGAGCCGCAAGCGGGCGAAGTTATTCAGCATCACGGATTAAATATTGGTTACTTTGCGCAGCATCAGCTGGAATCTCTTGATTTAAAAGCCAGTGCAATAACGCACATACAACGACTAGACCCAAAAGCCACTGAACAATCACTACGTGACTTTTTAGGCGGCTTTGCCTTCATTGGCGATAAAGCACTTGAGCCTGTAGCCCCATTTTCGGGCGGCGAAAAAGCACGTTTAGTGCTTGCCATGTTGGTATATCAAAAGCCAAACTTATTATTACTGGATGAGCCAACCAACCACCTTGATTTAGAAATGCGCCATGCACTTGTTATGGCACTACAAGGCTTTGAAGGCGCTATGGTTACCGTATCGCATGATCGCCATATGCTTAAAAATACTGCCGATGAGTTTTACTTAGTAGATGACGGCAAAGTAACTCAGTTTGGTTACGACTTAGATGCGTATTATCAATGGTTACTTAACGCGAATAAAGAAGCGGTTAAAGCGCAGCAAACCGACGAGCCTAAAGCAAACCCAGGTGTTAACCGTAAGGAACAAAAGCGCTTAGAAGCTGAGTTTAGAAAAGCCACTCAGCCACTTAAAAAGCAAATTGAAAAGCTTGAAAAGCAACTCGATAAATTTACCGCCGAATTAAGTGAAGTTGAAGTGACCTTAGGTGATAACGAACTGTACAACGACGACAACAAAGCCAAGCTTAAAGAGTTATTAGCCAAGCAAGCAACCCTTACGCCTAAGCTTAACGACGTTGAAGAAGAGCTACTTATGGCACTTGAAGAAATGGAAGAAAAAGAGCAGGCATTCGCCGATGAACTTGCTCAATAGCGACCATTTTTGGCAGTTTGCGTGCACCTTGTACGCAAAGCCTGATCAACAAACAACCTTGCTGGCACTACAAAACCAGCAAGGAAAAAATGTTAATTTATGCTTATTGCTACTTTATTTAGACTCATTAAATTTAAGTGTTAATGCCCAACAGTTAAATGAGTTAATAGACGCAATTAGTGAGTTTGATACTCACGCATTACAGCCTCTGCGCGCTGCTCGTAGCTATTTAAAAGCTAACCAGAATACAATAAGTGATTACGCCACAATACGCGCAGAGTTACTAAGCGCTGAGCTAAAGCTTGAAAAACAACAGCAACATATGTTGATTGAAGCAGTAAATGAGTTTGAATTAATCGAGCATGCAGAACCAAGCAATATTGAGCTGTATATGAAAGCCACTTAGGCTGCTAGTTTTTATACCCTCTTCTACTGCTCATTCTATTTTCTTTGTGCAAAAAACCTTTAAGTAATTTATTCACAAAGAGGTTAAGAGGCGCTTCGCTTTTAGAGGAAAACAAACTAAATTACTTAGATATAAATATTGAGCGGTTGTTTAGCTCAGCATTTTATTACCCTGCCCTAATTTTCTTCTCTTTTTCTTCTTTTTTCGCAAAGATCTTTAAGTAATTTACTCACAAAGAGGTTAAGAGGCGCTTCGCTTTTAGAGGAAAACAAACTAGATTACTTAGGTAAAAATATAAATATTGAGCGGTTGTTTAGCTCAGCATTTTATTACCCTGCCCTAATTTTCTTCTCTTTTTCTTCTTTTTGCGCAAAGACCTTTAAGTAATTTACTCACAAAGAGGTTAAGAGGCGCTTCGCTTTTAGAGGAAAACAAACTAAATTACTTAGATATAAATATTGAGCAGTTTGTTGCTCTACCCTCATTTACTTCTCATTCTTTTCTCTTTGTGCAAAAAATCTTTAAGTGGCTTACTCAAAAAAGTTTAAAGCGCTACGCTTTTAGGTAAAGTGAAAAAACATGAGTTACGATCAGCTCACTATTTCAAGTGAAAAACTCTCTTAGCTCTCAGTGGTAATAACTTAGTAGCCCTTAAAGCATGATCTAAATCAACTTAGCTTCACCCCTATATCTGCTTATGTAAATAACTTGATCTCGATCACGTTGCGACCTGCAAACACCGCCTATGATTAACCCATCAACAACGAGGGGAACAACTCATGAACGTATTCTTTAGAGACTTTTTTACAGATCCAGTTTTATTTATGTCTTTTGGGTTTTTAACCATCGTTGTTTCTTTGTGTATCTTTTTTGCTTTTTTCTTTTTGAAAAAAATACATGATGCAGAAATTCCCGAACAAAATTAAGCACGACGCACTAAAGCGCCTTATTAGTTTACTAGTTAGGCGCTTTTTATTTTCTGAAGCGAAAAATTTGGTACACTAGCTTTTCGTTTAATACAAAGTGCGTAGTACAAACATGATCTCTCAGTTCAAACCAGCATGGTGGATGACCAATCGTCACGTTCAAACCATAATGCCGCGTTTTTTCCGCCCATTTCACCACACTCGCTACGAACTTGAGCAACTTGATACACCTGATGGTGACTTTATTGAGCTCGCATGGTCACTTCCACATAACGAAACCGCTCCACTTGCCGTTGTTTTACATGGCCTTGAGGGCAATATAAATAGCTTTTATGCCAAAGGCATGATGAAGGCGTTAAAAAAGCAAGGTTATGCAGTTGTGCTTATGCACTTTAGAAATTGCTCAACTGAAGTCAATCGCCTACCTCGCGCTTATCACAGCGGTGACACCGCCGATTTAGCCTTTTTTATAAATCACTTAAAGCTGCAATTTCCTGAGCGCACTATGGTCGCTGTAGGTTTTTCGTTAGGCGGTAACGTACTGGCCAAATACTTAGGTGAACAATCACAAGCATGCCCACTAAGTGCTGCAGCGGTGGTATCTGCGCCTTATGATTTGTCGTCATCAAGCGATGTTATTCGTAAAAGCTTAGGTAAAATTTACCAAAAATATCTGCTCGATCGGATGAAAAAATCAATGCAGCGAAAGCTGCCACAAATTAAGCAGCAAATTTCACTAACACCAAAACAGTTAATGAAAATTGACGATTTATTAGAGTTTGATAATCAGTTAACAGCCCCTCTGCATGGTTTTGAAAACGCACACGATTACTATCGCAAAGCCAGTGCAATGCCGTACTTAAAAGATATCGCTATACCTACACTTATTATTCATGCCAAAGACGACCCAATGCTCTCAATTAAGGCCGTACCAAGTAGGCAAGACGTAAGTGAGCATGTTACGCTGCGCATCTCTGACAAAGGCGGACACGTTGGTTTTATTAGCGGTAAAAATCCGTTTAAGCCTATATTTTGGTTAGAGAAAGCCGTGCCATGCTATTTTGGGCAACATGTTTTAGGCAACGCAAACAAAGAGCAATTATGATTATCCCTTTTGAACAACTCGATAAAGATACACTATACAACCTAATAGAAAGCTATGTACTGCGCGAAGGCACCGATTATGGCGAAGTAGAAGCAAGCATCGAATCTAAAGTTAACCAAGTTAAGCTTCAGCTTAAAAATGGTGAAGCGATGGTGTTTTTCTCTGAATTACATGAGTCAGTTACTATTATTTCTAAGGGCGAATTTAAAGCGCTGCAAAGTGAAGAGCATCAAGCAGAGGCGTTTGATTAAGGTGTAGTACTTGTAACTTTTGAATTGAACGTACACAATGGCTTTTTACCCAAAGAGCCAAAACATGATAAAACTCAGCACTCTAGTGGTAGCCATATCACTAGCTTTAACTAGCCAAGCCCAAGCAGAACAAACAATAACAGCATCTGACAAGGCAATTAAACTCGCTAAAGACACCATTTTAATTGATACCCATATCGACGTACCTTATCGAATTCACGAAAGCTGGGTTGATGTAACTAAAGCGACAACTGATGGCGATTTTGACTACCCTCGCGCTGTAAAAGGCGGTTTAAACGCACCGTTTATGTCAATTTATATTCCTGCGCATTTGGAATTTGAAGGTAAAGGAAAAAGCTACCAGCTAGCCAATCAAATGATTGATAGTATGGAAGCCATAGCCCAGCGCGCACCCGATAAGTTTGCTATTGCTAGCTCAAGTACTGATATAGAAGAGCAATTTAAACAAGGCAAGCTGTCTATAGCGATGGGTATGGAAAACGGCTCTCCTATTGAAGGGGATATGAAAAACCTTCAGCACTTTTACGACCGTGGTATTCGCTACATCACGCTAGCGCACTCGCAAAGCAACCATATTTCGGATTCGTCTTACGATATACGCCGTAAATGGAAAGGCTTAAGCCCATTTGGTAAAGATCTTGTCACTGAAATGAATAATATTGGTATGCTAATCGATGTATCGCATATTTCTGATGATGCGTTTTATCAGGTTATGGATCTATCTAAAACACCCGTAATTGCCTCACATTCATCACTTCGTAAATACACGCCTGGCTTTGAGCGTAATATGAATGACGATATGCTATTGGCACTTAAAGAAAATGGCGGCGTTATTCAAATTAACTTTGGCTCAAGCTTTGTTACCGCTAAAGCAGGCAGTTGGGGCAAGCAGTTAAAAAGCACAAAAGAGTCCGTTAAAAAAGACGGCACTAAATTAAGCAAAGATTTTGATGCTGCGTACCGCGCTAAAAACCCGTATCCATTTGCAAGTCTTGAGCAGGTGCTTGACCATATTGATCACGTAGTTGAGCTAATTGGTATTGATTATGTAGGTATTGGCTCTGATTATGACGGAGTTGGTGATTCATTACCTATCGGTTTAAAAGATGTATCTAGCTACCCTAATCTTGTTCAAGGTTTAATGGACAGAGATTACAGCGACAAAGATATTAAAAAGATTCTTAGCGGTAATTTATTAAGAGTTTTAAAACAAGCGCAAGAGTATGCGAAAAAGCATTAAAGCTTTTATCATATATTAGTAATTGGCTAAAAGACCAAGAGCTAACTCAATATAAGCACGGCCTAGCCGTGCTTTTTTTATATCTAAGAGCTCAGTTATTTTCAGCAACCTTTTTCCTCGGGTTTCGTAAAACTCAACCCAAGCTACGGCAATAATTCTATACCTAGGAGCGAATCACTTTTCTTCAGGCATTAAAAAAGGCCACCTGAGTGACCTTTTTCTAACAATTAACTTTAAAGTTAATTA